>CAZELC010000434.1:0-2177 GCA_964512865.1 uncultured Bacteroidales bacterium | reverse complement strand
AAAGGTTCCACCTTTTCAAAAGGTGGAACCTTATACGAAGAAAAAGGTACAACCTTTTTCTTCTGAAAGTCTTATCTCCGAGCAGTTCCGCAAATTCTTCACAAGCTATGCAATGGCAATAAACAAACAACAAAAACGAACAGGTAGCCTCTTTCAGAAAAACTTCAAACGTACAATTATTGATGATATTGGTTATCTTAAAAACCTTGTTTATTACATCCATGCAAACCCTGAAAAACACTCTGTTGTTAATGACTTTAGAAATTATGAGTGGAGTAGCTATAATTATATAATTAAAACAACTAATATGTCAGCCGGTTTAACGGAGTTGTATGACTGGTTTGGAGGAAGAGAGGATTTTGTTAAATTCCACGACCAAAACTCAGGAAGAGCTTGCACCGGCTAAGGTACCACCTTTTTAAAGGTGGTACCTTGCTCTGCAGGGAAGGTGGAACCTTACTCAACCAGGAAGGTGGGGCCTTTCCTAAGGAGGAACCTTAATTTAATAAACCAAAAAATGGCTATATGATAAAACGTACACTTTATTTTGGCAACCCGGTAATACTTAATAAATGGAACGATCAGCTAGTTGTCAGATTTCCTGAAATTGAAAAACAAACAGAAATAATTGAAGAAACAAAAAAAGCTTCTAAAACAACTATCCCGATAGAAGATATTGGTGTAATCATTCTTGATGATAAACAAATAACAATAACACAAGGATTAATAGAAGGACTAATTAGTAATAATGTCGCAATAATCAGTTGCGACAATACTCATCATCCTGTTGGGTTAATGATGCCATTATCTTGCAATACAACTCAATCAGAAAGATTCAGGTTTCAAATTGATGCTTCAGAGCCATTAAAAAAACAATTATGGCAACAAACAGTAAAGACCAAGATTATAAACCAATCTTTTCTGCTTAAAGAAAAAGGAATAAATATTAAAAACATGCTTTATTGGGCAGATGAGGTGAAATCAGGTGATACCGAGAATCATGAAGCAAGAGCTGCAGCTTATTATTGGGCTAATCTTTTCCCTTCAGAATTGAAATTTAAACGCGATAGGGAAGGGTTTCCGCCAAATAATCTTTTAAATTACGGTTACGCTATTTTAAGAGCAATAACTGCACGTTCCCTAGTTGCATCAGGTCTGCTTCCAACCTTAGGAATACACCATCATAATCGTTATAATGCTTATTGTCTTGCCGATGATATAATGGAACCATACAGACCGTTTGTTGATTTGATTGTAGTTGACATTTTAAAAAGTGGCGAAAACTATCAGGAAATTAATAAATCGTTAAAACAGAAAATCCTATCCCTGCCGACAGTCGATATTTTAATAAATGGTAATAGAAGTCCATTGATGATTGGAATGCTTCAAACAACCGCATCGCTGGCAAAATGTTTTGAAGGAGAACTAAGGAAAATTACTTATCCTGAAATGACCAACTTATAATTATGAATAATCAATTGCGAATAGTGAATTACGAATAATCAATTACGAATAATCAATTACGAATTTTTTAGTTCTTAATGCATAATAAACTTGATTTAAATGAAAGAAAATAACGTTATTAGAGAAAAAACTTATGCCTTTGCTTTAAAGATAATTGAACTATACAAGTACATGGCATTCGAAAAGAAAGAGTTTGTTTTATCCAGACAAATTTTAAAAAGCGGAACCTCAATTGGTGCTAATGTAGAGGAGTCTATTGGCGGGCAGAGTAAGAGGGATTTTTTATCTAAAATAAGTATTTCATATAAAGAAGCACGTGAAACATTATATTGGATAAGGTTGTTGCATGATTCAGGATTTATTGGAATAAAAACAAAAACAGAACTGGCAGACGATTGCGAAGAAATACTTCGGATAATAGGGAGCATACAAAAAACTATGAAAGCGAAGATTTAATTATGAAAATTCAGTTACGAATAATGAATTACAGATAATTAATTACGAATTACGAATTACGAATAACAAATACTAATAATAAAAACGTAACAAAATTCGTAATTGAATATTGACTAATTCGTAATTAAATATTGAAAATTCGTAATTGAAAATTAACCAATTCGTAATTGAATATTGACTAATTCGTAATTGAATATTAATCAATTCGTAATTAAATATTGAAAATTCGTAATTGAAAATTAACCAATTCGTAATTG
>CAZELC010000433.1:0-2184 GCA_964512865.1 uncultured Bacteroidales bacterium | reverse complement strand
AAATACATAGGCATAGAACCAGCCGCATTTATTATTCCATTAATTGTATTTTGAATACCATCAAAACTAAAAATAATCGGTGAAGAATCATTACCTCCTCCTGTTGGGTTGGTACCTATACCCCAACAACCACCCCAATCAGCAGAATTAGAACCAGGATGAAATGTTATCCATCTTTTGGTTGATTTATCAATTACTAATCCTGTACACCATCCAAAATCTTGTGCAGTTAATTCATAAATTTCACTAGGTAATGTATTTTTATCATAATAATGGTCATACTCTCCTTTTTCGTTTTTATTATAATTCGCCCAAACATATATATCTGTTAACCCTTTAATATCTTCTCTTTCACCATCTTTAATTATATATATATCCGTTTTATACTTAATAATAGGTTCACCGTTACCTTTCACTATTACACCATCTTTTGCTACATCTATATGTAGCCCATCTTTATTATCCTTTACATCATTTTGTAAAGATTCTAACGGGTTTTCATGATACATCATGCCATAACCGCCGCCATGACCACCACTTGGTGTACCACCGCCACCGCCATCACCACTGCCCATGGCTTCAGCTGTAGATAGTTGCGCAGAGATATCAGCATTATTGCTTGTAGAAGCATTATCGCCATCATGAGGAACACGGCCTTGTGGCCAATATAAATGTCCATTAAATAAACTACAAAATGCTCTAATCCATTTTTTCCACCATGGATCACCAGCTTCCCCACTGGGATCAGTATATTTTAAAGGATTATTAAAGCAATAGGTATAACGATTATAACTTTGCGTGAAAAATGGTGCTTGCACATAATTATCGGGGCTAAGCATACGGCCAAGCATAGGGTCGTACATACGCCCATTCATATTTATTAAAGCAAAATTATCCAGGTGTTCATGCATGCAATAACCGCGGTCGGTAATAGGTGTACGTCCATCTAATGTATACGTCCAATCCTGTGCATTACGGCGGCGCCCCCATGTATCGTAGCTGTATTCTTCTTCCACCGTTCCGCTAGTATTTAAAATTGCTGTTATCGAGCCTAAATGGTATTTGCAAAAATAATACAAAGTTTCTGTTCTGTTTACGGGTCAATGTTTACTATTTGTTGTCCTAAAACAAATGTATCAAAAAAAAACTTCCGTTTTTTGCGGAAGTTTTTTTTTAAATGTTTTTCTGAAAATTATTCTTTAGAAAATTTTCTTGTTTCTGAAATTCCTTTATTATTAAATAATGTGATGAAATAAATTCCTTTTGAAAGCTTATCAGTATTTACTGAAGTATTGTTTGATGTAACATTTATATCTTCTATTGTTGCACCGAGAATATTTGATATTCTAATTTTTTCAATACCATTCATATTTTCAATGAAAAGATTACTTGTTACAGGATTAGGATAAATGCTTAAAGAATTTTTGTTGTTTTCAACAATGCCCGAACTTACTGAAACATCATTGACATCGCGAGGTTCTACACGTATAGTATCATTATAATCCAAATAAACAATTCCTGTTACATCGTAGTTAGTTCCTACTATGGCGTTGGTATATTTATAAAGCTTTCCTCCTGTTCTTGTAGTATCACCATTGTATAAAACAAATTCACCATATGAGGCATCTGTAACCTCGATACATGGAATATTTGTTAATGTTACAAGAACTCCTTCGAGTTCTTCTGTTGTTGAATTTGCTTTAGAAACAGCATATGCAGCATGTGCTGTGTTGCCGGATGAAACTTTTGTAATATTATTTATACTGCCTAATTCGGTATAATTATGATATTCACTAACAGTACCTGATATGGTAATCGAATCACCAACAACAATTCCGGCAGCCGCTACATGTGCCGAGTCATAAACATAAAGCCCGTTCCACGGACCAGAAGCATCCTGTATAAATATGCCTTTATTAAATTTACCTGTTACTATTCCACCGGTATTTACTGCTTGTCCACTGTAAGGAGAAGCGTAAGGAGATGTTGTTGAATATTGAATGTCATGAATTGTAACTGTAGGTACTGTACCTGATGTTACAGTTACATCATCAACAGTAAAAGTAGATGATGCTCCTGCATCGATAATAAATTCGGCAAGGTTAGTTGTAGTATCGGGAACTAAAGTTTGGGAAACCTGGGTCCATGAAGAAGTTACAGTAGCATAAGCATTGTAGGTTAAAT
>CAZELC010000432.1:0-2188 GCA_964512865.1 uncultured Bacteroidales bacterium | reverse complement strand
TATATTACTGCTTTAGATCTTAACAAAGTCAGCAGCGATTCAATGAAGTATTATATGAAAAGAACTTTTAATGATATCGGAATAGACTTCGATAAACTTCCGATAAAAGCTTTTCTAGATAAGTCACTTCCTCCGCCGATGGGAGGTCAGGGAATTTCTGTCAGGATTCCTGATGATTTCAGAATTGTAGTAATTCCTGAGCTTGATTTTGTGTCACGAATGCACGAACTTGGTCATGGAATTCATGGCATGTCTATTAAAACAGATTATTCAGTGCTAAAAGGTTATGAATGGTTTCTTGGTGGTCTTTCTCCTACAATCTCAGAAGGATTTGCAGAAACTATGAGCGGATTCGTTACTTCATCTCAGTGGTTGTCGAAGTATATGAGAATTGACCCCGATTCAATAAAAAAGCGTCAGGAGCTCGCCAAAAAGTATTTCCCTGCTTATGTGCGTTATTATATGATGACCTTCATGACCGAGATAGAATTATATAAAAATCCAGAGCAGAATTATAAGGATTTGAGCGACAGGATGCAAAAAAAATATCTACTTGTTGATTCTCCCGGTCCTGCAGATCAGATAACAAGCAGTTTTATTGTATCTTACCCTGTTTACATGCAAAATTATCTATTTGCTGATATGATTGCATGGCAAATCCATAAAGCTCTTAAAGATAAGTTCGGTGATAACTATGTTTTTGACAAACGCACAGGTCCGTATCTTATTGAAAAGCTTTATAAAGATGGTGAGTACTTTTCAATGCAGAAAAGGTTGTTGAATGCAACAGGCAAAACTTTAGATTACACAGGTTTTATAAGAGAACACATGCAATACGAAAAGAAGAAACAAAAGGACGATAATTAAAAACAAACTTTTTCACAATATGAAATCATCAGTAATAATAATTCTTGGTTTTTTAGTATTCTCCCAATTATCAGTTGCACAAAAGCTTGCTGACGATATGCGCCATGACAGGCTTCCGGAAAAATTCTTAAAACCGGCAAAATGGATATATGCCGACACAGTCCCTATGGCATGGGAAGATTTCTACTGTAAAGAGATAATCGTAAAGGACCTTTCCTTGATTAAAGCATTTAGCATTATAGATAAGGATAATAACTTCTGTAATTTGTATAGCTCACTTATCTGGTGCCGTGCTAATTATAGAGAAGCTTTTCCTGAACTTATAAAACGACTTACAGATACAACAAATGTAGGCATTGAAAAGTTTACTGATTTGAATATTAGAGGCCGTGATAAGTATAATAGTTTAAACCCAATAAGTACAGGGCAAAAACCCGGAATTTCAATTAATGAAGACATTTTTATGATTGCCGGAAGAGCATCCTGGATCTTAAACAGTATTACCGGAGAGGATTTTTCAAGTGTCAGGACAGGATATGATTTGCAAAAGCTGAAAAAGATTCAGCAGGAATGGTGTATTTGGATTAAAGAACTTAAAAAACCATAAATTTCTGTTTTAATTATGACTATTAGAGAAAAAGCCGTTGCAGTATGCGGTATGGATTGCTTTTACTGTGAACTTTATGGCAGCAATCTTTCGGGTGATATGAAAAAATCACTTGCTGCTATGCTGAAACTTGATGAAAATGAAATAAACCCTTGCAAAGGTTGCCGTGAGCAAAAGGGCTGTCTTATTCATCCTGAATGTAAAACTTTTGATTGCGTTCAAGATAAAAAAGTAAATTTCTGCTACGAATGTGATGATTTTCCTTGTACATTTCTTCATCCTGCGGCAGACAGAGCCGAGAAACTACCTCATAATCTTAAAGTTTATAATCTTTGCAGGATTAAATCCAAAGGATTGAAGAAATGGATAGAAGAGGAATCATCGACATCCAGACAGAAATATTACAAGGGAAAAATTGTAATAGGAGCAGGGCCGCAATTGTAATATTATTTTGATTATGGCACTAAGCGTTTTTGAAGATAAGGCATTACATCCAACAAAAGAATCTCTGAAAGAAGCGATAGGAAATACATCAGTTATCTGGAATGAGCTTAAAAGTTACGCTCTTGGGAAAAGTCCTGATTATTTCGAAGAATGGGCATATTCAGGAAAAAACTATGGATGGGGATTCAGAATACGAGAAAAGAAAAGAGTAATAATCTATCTTACGCCGGGAAAAGATTTCTTTTTGTTTTCAGCTGTTTTTGGAGAAAA
>CAZELC010000431.1:0-2218 GCA_964512865.1 uncultured Bacteroidales bacterium | reverse complement strand
CAATTTGGCGAATACGGTGATGTTAACCCATCAATAACCGACTCGGCAACTTATACTTTTTTACAGGCTAAAACAATGAGTGATACTTTTGATGGTGTTACCGAAGGTTGTTTTTTATATTCCCGTCACTGGAATCCAAGCAATAAATATCTTGCCGATGCAATGGCAGCTATGGAAGGTACAGAATCAGCATGGGTAACTTCATCCGGAATGTCAGCAATAACTACTACGGTACTTCAAATCTGTAATAGTGGTGATCATATTATTGCAAGTGAATCTGTTTATGGCGGAACCTTTGCTTTTCTTAAAAATTACCTTCAAAAATTCAATATCAGTGTTACTTTTGTGAATATCACCGACATTGATCTGGTAAAAGCTTCTGTTCTTCCAAATACAAAAATGATTTACACAGAAACGATGACAAACCCGATGTTACAGGTTTCAGATGTTCCTGAGCTTGCAAAAATTGCCAATGATAATAACTTACTGCTGGTTGTTGACAACACATTTGTCCCAATGATAATTAATCCCGCTTTACTTGGAGCTCATATCGTTGTTTATAGCCTTACCAAATTCGTAAATGGGAAAAACGACTGTATTGCAGGTGCAATATGTGCATCAAAACAATTCATTGACGATATATCTAATCTCAATGACGGAACCGCTATGTTACTCGGACCAGTACTTGATCCGCTCAGATCTTCAAATATTCTAAAAAACATCAATACTTTGCATGTCAGAATGAAACAGCATAGCTATAACGCACAATATCTGGCTGAGAAATTATCTGAACTTGGTGTCAGCGTAAATTACCCGGGACTTAAAAAGCACAAAGGACACAATGTTATGACAGCAATTATGAACAAGGAATATGGCTACGGCGGGATATTGTCAATTGATGTCGGCAGCGTTGAAGCTTCAAGTGCCTTAATGGAAATGATGGAAAAAGAAGGTGTCGGATATCTGGCTGTAAGTCTTGGCTACTTTAAAACTCTTTTCAGCAATTCAGGAAAAAGCACTTCTTCAGAAGTTCCGGCAGAAAAACAAAAGGAAATAGGCATGAGTGAAGGTCTTATTAGATTTTCAGTCGGGCTTGACCATGATATAGAAAGAACCTTTAACAAAATTAAATCTTGCCTGATAGAGTTGAATATTATTCAACCCGTTTGTGTAAACTGATAAACAAACCCATCATAAAATAAATAAGAGGACAAAAGAAACATTACCGATTGATTTTAATTATAAAACCATAATTTTAACCTATTGCTTGGTAATGTTTCTTTAATTATTTTTGAAGAAATTTTTTAAACATAATCAAATGAAAATTTTCTTCTCAAAACTTACTGTTACTATATTATTTCTTTTTGCAATAAGCTTCTCGTGGGCACAGCGCGGACCGTTAATTATTTCCGACATATTCTTTTCAAATATCACAAAAACCAGCGTAACGGTGAACTGGAAAACCGATACTGCTGCTAATGGGCGTGTAAGGTGGATGGTATCGGATTCGGTTAATCAACCGTTTGTTTATACCAATACAATGACTAACACAAATAATCTTACCACCCATTTTATCACTTTATTCGGACTTCAGCCGGGAAAAGTATATGCCTGTCAGATAAAATCAGCACTTCTAAATGATTCTGTATTAAGTCCGGTTTTATATTTTTCAACACAATCGAATTCAAGTGGTAAAATAAAAGCATACTTTAATCACTCAATTGACAGCATTGTTAGTACAGGCACAAAAGCAAACGGTAATGTTGATTTTCAAGCCTTACTGATAAACCGTATTGATAGCTCAAACAATAGTATTGATATAACAGCAAATGAGTTTGCCAAACTTCCATTGGTTTATAATGCACTTATTGATGCTAAAAACAGAGGAGTAAAAATAAGATTAATATACGATTCAAAGCCCAACTCTACTTTAGTTGATTCTGTTATTGCAGCAGGAATTCCTGTTATAAAAAGAAATTTTGATATAACTGACGGTCATTGTATGAATAATAATTTCTGGATTTTTGACCAAAGGAACGACACGACAAATAAAACCACCTGGGTTTGGACCGGTTCTGCAAATATTACCGATCAGCATTTTTATAAACACAAAAACAATGTTGTTTTGATTCAGGATAAAAGCCTTGCAGCTGCTTACACCCGTGAGTTTGAAATGATGTGGGGCTCGCATGGTAATAGTCCAAATTCTGATAGTGCA
>CAZELC010000430.1:0-2219 GCA_964512865.1 uncultured Bacteroidales bacterium | reverse complement strand
GGATTTCTTTTTGACTTATTAAGTTTGTTTTTCAGAAAAAAAGAGGTCTGTCTTTCAAAAGTCGGTTTTTGGCTGATGATATTAGGTACATTAGGCGCAATTGCCGGTTACTTTACAGGAGAATTTTTACAGCAGAATCAACTGAAGGAATATTGACATCGGAAATCTTTAATAATGCATTTTTCAATCCGGCTTCTCTGAGTTTTAGTGACATGAAAGAAATACATGAGATTTTTGCAAAAACTACTATGTTTATAATGATAGCGGCAAGTTGTATAAGAATTTTTCTGATGATCAGAAAAAAAGAAAATTCCAAGCTTAAATGGTTAGTGTTTGGTTTGTTCTTTATTGCAGTTATTACTGTAAGCTTAACCGGATTATTGGGAGGTAATCTCGTATATAATATTATGATTGGGATATAATTTTTACAAAAAAAGTTTTTAAAATAAAAATAATCACTATCTTTGCACTCCCAAAATTGAACTAAAGGATTAATTTATATTAAAAAAAAGGAAGTAAATTATGATTATTGTACCTGTTAAAGAAGGCGAAAGCATTGATAAAGCTCTGAAAAAATACAAAAGAAAATTTGAAAAAACAGGGACTGTAAAAGAGTTACGTGAACGGCAAAAATTCACAAAACCATCAGTTAAAAAAAGAGAAACAAGGCTTAAAGCTATTTATATTCAGCAACTTATAAACCAGCTGGAAACAGAATAGTTTAATATATTTTTCCATAGAAGAAGGAAACTTATTATTTCTGTATATCTTTATGCAGATTTTAATTATAGGTTTTCTTCTTTTTTTTTGCAAAAGATGGTAGATAGATTTATTGAATATATAAAATTTGAAAAAAGGTACTCTGCCCACACAGTGATTTCATACAGAACAGATTTGGAGCAGTTTTTATCATATCTGACCACAATTTACAAAACCGAAAAAATTGAAGAAGCTGATTATCTTATTGTGCGATCATGGTTTGTAAGCCTAATGCAGGCAAAGATATCGCCAAGAAGCATAAACAGAAAAAAGACTGCCTTAAAAAGCTTTTACAAGTTTCTCATTAAAGAAGGGGTAATAACGGTAAATCCGATGAATAAAGTTATCTCACCTAAAACATCCAAAAGATTACCGGTATTTGTAGAAAAGGAAAAGATGAAAAAACTGCTTGACGACAGTGAAGTAGATTTTGGTAATGATTTTACAGGAATCAGGAATTTAATGATAATTGAAATGCTTTACGCAACAGGTATGCGTGTTTCAGAACTTGTGAACCTTAAAATGTCAGATATTGACCTTTATAATTGCACAATTAAAGTTTTAGGCAAAAGAAATAAAGAAAGAATTATTCCTTTCGGGAAAAATTTAAGAGAAAATATAGAGAAATATAATAAAATTAAAGAAGAGGCGTTTTCTGAAAAACTTATTGAAGAACAGTTCTTTTTAACTTCAAGAGGTAAAAAAATCTATCAAAAACTTGCATACAGGGTGGTAAATTACTACCTTAGCGTAATAACAACTCTGGACAAAAAAAGTCCACACGTTCTTCGACATACTTTTGCGACACACATGCTTAATAATGGAGCCGATCTGAATGCGATAAAGGAGTTGCTCGGACATGCAAATTTATCTGCTACGCAGGTATACACTCATAACACTATAGAGAAATTAAAAAACATATACAAACAAGCTCATCCAAGAGCATAAAAAAGGAGGTTTTTAATGAAAGTTACTATTAATGCTGTTCACTTCAAAACAGACAAGAAATTAGAAGATTTTATTCAGGAGAAGGTTAGTAAGCTATCTTCCGTTTTTGATGGAGTAATAAGCAGTGAAGTTACGCTGAAAGTCGATAAAAATGACAAAGTTGGAAATAAAATAACTGAGATCAAGGTATTAATTCCGGGAAATGATCTTTATGCAAAGAAGCAGTCGAAAACATTTGAAGAGGCAACAGATACAGCTGTTAACGCTTTAAAAAAGCAACTGACAAAACACAAAGAAAAAGTAAAAGGAATTTAACATCCGCTAAATGAAATAAAAAAATATTATAAAAATTGTGTAAAATATTTTGCGGATTGTTAAAAAGTTTATAAATTTGCAGACCTTTTCAAAAAAGGTCTGCTTTTTTTTTGAAAAGTGGCTAACAATAAGGAAGTTGAAATGCCGGAATAGCTCAGTTGGCCAGAGCAGCTGATTTGTAATCAGCGGGTCGGGGG
>CAZELC010000429.1:0-2227 GCA_964512865.1 uncultured Bacteroidales bacterium | reverse complement strand
TTTTTCAGTTATTATATCCGATTTTCTTAATAATCTTGATGTCAGCACTAATGATAAAAATTTCCACTGGAAATGGAGATTAAAATTTGCCCATATTATTGCAGAAAAAATTGATTTTGACAGATTTGGTGTTAAAGCTGTTTATCTGACAGGCAGCGTGAAAAATGCAAGCTCAGGTCCGGGAAGCGATATTGATTTTTTAATACATTGTGATAGAAATTTTGAATTGCATAAGGAATTAAGATTATGGATAGAAGGCTGGGGACTTGCTCTTGCTGAATTTAATAAAAAAACAACTGGATATGCTTCTGATTCAAGCATAATTGATCTTCATATTATTACTGATGAAGATATTAAAAATAACGACAGCTATGCGATTAAGATTTCTGCAGTTTCAGATAAAGCAAAACTATTAAGAAAAAAAATATAAATTATGGCTAATCCACTATTCAGAATTAAATCTATCAGCCAGCTGATGAATGAAACAGATTCGTCTCATGGTGGTTTAAAAAGAACATTAAATGCTACCAATCTTACCACATTAGGCATTGGAGCTATAATTGGTGCCGGAATTTTTGTTATTACAGGTCAGGCGGCAGCTCAATATGCAGGGCCAGCTATTGTAATATCATTTATCATTGCCGGAATTGCATGTGCCTTTGCCGGTTTATGTTATGCTGAGTTTGCATCAATGATCCCTATTGCCGGAAGTGCATATACTTATGCATATTCTACATTAGGTGAATTTTTGGCGTGGATTATCGGCTGGGATTTAATTCTTGAATACCTTTTTGCAGCATCTACTGTTTCAGTCGGTTGGTCAGGATATGTTGTAAGTTTTCTTAAAGATTTTGGATTTGAGATACCTATTCAATATACTCAGGCTGCAGGAAGCGCAATTGTAAATATTGCAGGGCATGGGTGGCTGCCGGTAAATAAAGCTATAGAAGCCGGTTTAATGGCAAAAGGAATTGATGTAGAAACTCTTACTCATATTCATGCTTATGCAAACCTGCCTGCCATGTTCATTGTTGCCGTAATAACTGTTCTTTTAGTTGTTGGCATAAAGGAGTCTGCAAATTTCAATAATGTAATGGTCATTATTAAAGTTTTCATAATTGTGATTTTTATAGCACTTGGATTTGCCTTTATTAATGCCGATAATCTTACTCCGTTTATACCTGAAAATACCGGTGTTTGGGGGCATTTTGGCTGGAGCGGGATACTGCGAGGCGCCGGAGTTATATTTTTTGCTTACATTGGCTTTGATGCTGTCAGTACCGCAGCACAAGAAGCTAAAAACCCAAAAAAACACATGCCCATCGGCATTTTGGGATCTCTCGGGATTTCAACAGTATTGTATATACTTGTTGCTATTGTATTGACAGGTGTTGTGTCTTACACTTTTCTGAATGTTGCAGATCCAATTGCCGTTGGTGTTAATGCTATGGGTCAAAAAATGTTCTGGCTCCGCCCTATCATAAAAATTGCTGCCATTGCTGGACTTAGCTCTGTTATACTTGTAATGCTGATGGGGCAACCAAGGATATTTTTCACCATGTCAAAAGACGGGTTATTGCCTCCAGTTTTCTCAAAAGTTCACAAAAAATTTAAAACCCCTTACATCAGCACAATTATTACAGGTGCAGTAGCATGTATTGTAGCAGGAATTCTTCCTATTAATATTCTTGGTGAACTTGTTTCAATAGGAACTCTTCTGGCATTTACCATCGTATGTATAAGTATTATTATATTAAGAAAAAAACGCCCTGAACTTCCCAGACCGTTCCGAACACCTTGGGTGCCTGTAATTCCTGCATTAGGAGCAGTTTTCTGCCTGGCTCAAATGGCTTCATTGCCTTTTGACACATGGTTACGCCTTATTATTTGGATGGCATTTGGATTTATCATCTACTTCACTTATGGAATCAGAAAAAGTAAACTAAAGAATAATCAATAATGGTTAAATTTGATGAATTGTCAAAACTCCCTGTTCTGTTGTATCATAGAGTTGTTAACAATAAAAAAGAACATGGAAAGCATAGAATATATATTTATAAAAAAGAATTTGAAAAACAACTTAAGTTTTTAGCAAAAAACAGTTATAAAACTTTAAATTTCAGAGATCTTGAATATTACCATTCAATGGATCCAAGAACTCCTAAAGTTATAATTACTTTTGATGACGGCTATATTGACAATTATAATATTGTATTTCCATTACTTA
>CAZELC010000428.1:0-2246 GCA_964512865.1 uncultured Bacteroidales bacterium | reverse complement strand
GAGTAGAGGATATACAAAATTTAATTTGGTATAGCGTTTAAGTTTTATATATTAACTGAAAGCTATAAGTTTGCCATGTTAAATCTAATAAACAACATTCTGATACATATTTTGGTAAATTAGAATTTTCTATATATTTGTATCGTAAAAACCTATTTTATGAAAGCAAAAAGATTTATTACCCTTATGGCAATGATGATCAATGTGGTTTTTCTGCATGCACAAAGCTATACAATACGCACTAAAGGAGTTCCGGCTGAAGCAAACAAAATCCTTGTTTTAAAAGATACAATCAAAGACTTGGAACATAAATATCTTTACTTCAAAATCACAAATGTAGATCAGACAAAAAAAATGACTACAGCTACTTACAATGTTGACGGTGTGTCGAAAACAATGAGTTTCCCAAATCATCAAAATTTTACAATAAATGATTTTTATGGATGGATGAGTGCGGATAAAAAATGGGCTATTGTTTATGGTAGTTGTGAGGTTTTACAACCTGATAATATTGTAAACGATCCTATATATTTGGCAAACCTGAATACCGGTACAGCATGCCTGATTTCCGTTGATAACAGAAGCTTGCATGCATCACCAACAAAAAATTTGAAGCAACCTGTTTCAGGTTTCAATGCAAAGTCTGAATATTGTGTAAGTATTGATAGTAAAGGCATACATGGCTGGGAAACTGCAAATTGCAAAGAAATCTGGAAAATGAACCTCAAAGATGTAAAAGAAGTTCAACAACTGCCGGGTACTGATTATGCTTGTATTATTTACCAATACAAAAGAGCACAGGAAGCAATCATTATTGTGCAGACCTCAACAGGTAAAAAAGTTTATGAGCACAGTACCGGAAGTTATTATATAAGTGCTTATTTTGATGGACCTGGTAATTCGCTTTATTATAAATGTTCAATGATGTCTTATTGTAAAAAGATTTCTATGAGTACATTCTCAGAAGAAAGAACTTTTAATAATAACATAATTCCTTTTAATGAAATTAGTTTTTATGGTGGCAGGAAATGGGTCCGTTTTTCTGACGGAGAATATAATGTATTGTTTAATACACAGACAGGCGACAGGCTGAACTGGTCTTCCAAGATAATTAATTACAATTATTTTGGCGCAAACAGTAACGGGGAAGAATCAATCCCGTTTTATGCTTCTGAGTATATGATTTACCATAGTGAAGAGTTTTGGATTGTGCTGAATAAAAACACAGGCCATTTTATCTATGAAAATAAATTTGGGAACTCTTTGAATAAATTCACAATATACAAGGATAGCGTATTCGAAACCGAAATTAATTCATCCAGTAGCTTATATGACAAAAAACTTTTATCCGCAGGTTTTACTGAAGAAGGAAAAGCTGTTTTGGTTGAAAGAATGGCTAAGTTGTGTCCCAAGGTGGTAAATTCCAATTTTCTTAATCTGCTTGATCCGTTAACTCTGGAAGCTAAAGAAAAAATAGTTAAAGCAATGAAAATGAATATTGCAGGATGGGCATTTGTTGAAACGCCGTCTGAAACTGTTACAGAACCTAAATCAACAAAGGTGACAGAAAAATCTTATGCTGCAGGAACATATTGTGTTCCGATGGTAATGCAAAAAGTAAATAAAGGGATTAATTATTCTATAAGCTATGCTTGTATTTATGCTCAGGTTACTACAACAAGTCAGCATACACGCGATGAAATTGTGTCAGCCGCAAAACAGGTCAAATTAAAGGAGTATGGATCAAAAATGAATGGGTACAGTGATTATGATATTATGTTTTTCGAAAAGACATGCAATGATTGTAAGGATTTGATAAATGCTAAATATTCATTATCAGATTTTCAGGTAACTTTCACCACACTTCCATAATGCTTTGTTTTAATAGCAGTTCCCATTAATTCTTCAAAAGTCACAGTTCACGTTGTTTAAAACTGTGTATGTTAAATTAAAAAACCTTCTGGAAAATTTTAATTTTTGATTACGCATCAGCCATTTGGCTGCCTCATGATCCTTTTGGTGGGAGTTTCAAAAGAACAATTCCGATTCACTTTGTTCATCGTTTTTCTTTCCAATTCAATAAATGTGGATAAGAATTGGTAATTCTGATAACCGATTACTGATTACTGAAACTTGGATTATTCGCTTCGCTCATGATCCTTTTAGTGGGAGTTTCAAAAGAACAATTCCGATTCACTTCGTTCATCGTTTTTCTTTCCAATTCAATAAATGTGGATAAGAATTGG
>CAZELC010000427.1:0-2247 GCA_964512865.1 uncultured Bacteroidales bacterium | reverse complement strand
GATGCTATTTTTCCTTCATTGCTGTAAGCAAGTATTATATCTTCATCGTCAAAAAGAACTTTAACCTTCTCGCCAAGATTAAAAGTAAGGATATTCCAGATTTCAAAACTATTATCCCATTTAAGATTACCTTCTTTATCAAAACATGCAATTATTGCACTTGTGTATCTGTATCCTTCAAAAATTGTATAAGTGGTTGTATAAGGTTGTCCGTAAGCATCGTAAGAAGTGTATGTTTCTGTCCGGTATTGAGGATAATACAATTCCGCAAGTAAAATAAAATTACTGTCTCTCACTATAATATCATGAACAATTATCGAATAATCATAACTCATTTCTCCGCCCCTTGCCTCTTTCTTTCTTGCCTGCATTTTCATCCTTTCAGCATTCTTATCATTAAAACTGTTGAAAAAACTTTTAAACTTCGAAAAATTTATGAACTTGGTATAAGTCTGAGTATTATTAACAATCTTCGATAAATAAATACCGTTAGAAGATTCGTTAAAACCAGCATGTGCCGGATTTGCCTGCCGTCCTCTCACCTTATCGTTATATGTTCCGATAATAAAATATTCATTATCATTTAAAGGGAGCATATTCACCGAACAAAGTTTTCGGTCAGGATCATCTGATTTAAGTTCAATAGTTCCTGTTTTAGTACCATCAAAAGAATACTGATCAACGTAAACCCTGTTGGTTTTCCTCTGGATAAAATTCCTTACCGACACAAATGTTTTTTCTTTATCTCTGAACATTTCTATATTCTCAACATATCCCTGACCTTTCATCGGTTCTGACAATGATTTAACTTTTCCTGAATTAAGGTCAACTATAATAAGTGACGGCTGATATTTTAGTAAGGTTAAACCTGAAAAAAGAGGAACAAGTGTTATTGAAAAAAATATTTGTCCAATTGATTGACCATTTGTAGGATTTTTTCTTCCACCGAGGAAAGCCTTATCATCAATAACTTCAAAAGATGTAATTGCAGAGTTATCAGGATTTACACCTTCAACAACCTTAATATCGGAGTTATTGATATTAAGTTTAATAATTTTAAACTCATTGGTTGTAGATGATTTATATTTCTTTTCGAGATAGAGATAAAGAAAATTGGAATCTGATTTAAAATCGGAGAGTTTGTACTCAAGCTCAGTTGGCACATCCTTTCTCCATTTTTTCTGAAAATTTACATCATAAAGTGTAAAAGCCCATTTATATTTCTGATCTCTTTTATTTTCAAGAACTGCATAAAAGAAAATAACACCTTTTTCTCCGAAAGGAACAATACGGTGCATATCAGCATTCGATTCGTCTTCAATCTCAACTCTGAGTGGACGGTCGTTTTGAGCCTTTAAATTTATTGCAGCAAAGAATAGTAAAACAAAAACAATTACTGAGCGCATTATGATTAACCGGAATTAAAAAAAAAGGATGCATATAAGATTATGCATCCTCTAATAAATTTTAAATTATTTTATTTAACCACAAGCTTTGCTGTAGTTTTATTTTGTGAATTATTATTAACGATTTGAACATAATATAATCCTTTTCCAAGGTTTCTAACGTCAACATCAACATTAATATTGTCTGATACCTGTGAAATAACTTTAGCTCCTAAAACAGTAAAAACTTCTATAGTAAGATTTGCACCATTGCTATTATCAACATGGAAGAAATCAGATGCCGGATTAGGATATATTCTTAATGAGCTGTTTTTATTATTATCAACAATACCAACACCTATTGGATCACCATACACAAAAACATTATCAATACGTGAAGTACCTGCAGCTGCAACTGTTGATGCATTTGCTGAAGTATTGGATGTCATTATCCATCTGAGGAAAACTTCAGGTTGATTGTTACAACCGGCAGGAAGTGCAATATTTGTAAGTGTACCTGATGCAAAAGCATCATTGAGAACTGTAACTGTTCCACCTGTTACATCAGTCCAGGTTCCTGCAACTCCAATTTTATACTGAACTTTAAAATCTCGCGGACCTGTATTTGATGATTTTTGTCTGCTTGAGAAAGTAATATTCTGATGAGCGCTGGTGCTGAATGATGTGAAGAAGAATTTTGCATCCATTCCATTATCCCAACCGGTTGCAGAAAGACTGTAATCTGCAGGAGGATTGCCATCAACACCACCAACATAAGATAATTTTGAATGATACGAAGTATCTCTTAACATAAGGTCTTCAATATTAAAGGCATTTCCACCTGTATTTGAAGAATCATTAA
>CAZELC010000426.1:0-2256 GCA_964512865.1 uncultured Bacteroidales bacterium | reverse complement strand
GAAGCGGACAATTAAAGAAAAAAGTTTTGAGTTTTCTTGATAAACCGGAAATAAAAAAATTATATCATCGTATTGAAAAGGATAGTAAGAATTTTGGAAAGATATATGTTTACTTTAAATTTTAAGTAATCCTATCATATTATTTTATAACAATAATTTCCCCAACATATTGCTGGAAGCGTTCATCCAGCTTCTTTACTTCAATTAAATATACATAAGTACCCGGTATAACATCTTCAATTGAGCCGGCATTATTGAATGTTCCATTCCAAGGTTCAGCAGAAGTCTCCATCCATTTTGTGGTATGAAAAACCAGGTTTCCCCATCGGTTAAAAATATACATTCCGAACGAATCAGCTTCAATATTGGTTCCCTGGGGCGTAAATACATCATTAATACCATCACCATCGGGCGTAAAAGCATTTGGAATATATAAAGTGGAAAATTCTTTTATCTTTATATTAACAGAAGTCGTATCATTACAACCATTTTTGTCTGTAACGGTAACTACATATGTTCCAATAGCTAAATGATTAATGTAAGATGTATTTTGACCTGAATCCCATTGATATGAATATGGTGAAGTACCACCAGTTGCAGAAGCACTGGCTATGCCATCGTTAGTCATTTCTTCTGAAGCATTTGAAATCACTTCTGCCGAAGGTGTTAACGCAATTGGTTCGGATAGGGTAATGGAATATGAATTTTCACATCCCAAACTATCAGTAATGGTTACGCTATATTCACCGGCTGCAAGATTACTTATGGTATTTGATATTTCGCCATTATTCCATAAATACCGGTATGGAGGAAAACCACTTAATGAAGTAACTGATAATGCACCTGTTTTATCTTCATAACATAAAATATCATTAATAATATTTAACGAAGCTGTAGGATTTGCATAAACTGTTATTGATTGCGATACAGTATCAGTGCATGTATATAAATCTGAATATATATAAGTTACCTCATGTGTTCCCTCACCGGCATTAACAGGATTAAAACTCGTACCCGAAATTCCTGTACCTGAAAATATACCATCATCAGGAGAAACATATTGTGATAAATTCACTGGATTTGAATTAATGCATGTTGCAGGTAAAATATCAAAAGTAGCATCTGGTTTGAAATTAATTATATCAATACAACCTACGACTGTATTGTTATTTGCATCTTTAACAGTAACACAATAATGACCTTCGCATAGTTTAGTAGCTGTTGAAGAATCTGTTGCTACAGGATCGTCCCATAAATAAGTATAAGGTGGCGTTCCGCCTGTAACATTAACTGTAGCTTGTCCATTGCAAGAAGAAACGGGAATTGGGTTGCATGCAGCATTACAATTCCCTATAGTTGGGTTTGATGCAGAACTACTCCATGCAGCTCCATCCGGAATCCTTCTCCATGATTCCCCCTCATAATCTGATGGATTATCAGATGTGATATAAGTTATTCTATCTGTAGGAATATTATTATAAGATGGTAACGAAGTAGCATTGTTACACCCTGAATACGAAGGAATGCAAGGTGTACACGACATACATGAGTTTGTTTGACTTGCCCATGATATTGCATCTTGTGGAACACCAAAATTATTGTAAAAAGCAAACCATCCACCTGCATTCGGAAACCATAATCGATAGCCTCCACCAAGACAAACATTCCCATTTGTATTATCAACAATAATTTCAATAGTTTTACCGCCATTTTGAACAAGTAAATTCGGTGGAATATTATCAGCATGAATTCCTCTGATTACGACAAAACCTCCAGGAGGAACAATTGTATTTGCAGGAATCCTAAAACCTCCTCCATAATCGGACGTCATATTATCATAAGCATTATTACCAAGATAATAACATGAAATATCAACAGGTTTGCAAACATCTGGATTGTATAATTCAATCCATTCGCCCCAACCTTGGGTTGTTGAATCCTGACCAGGACCTGTTCCATATATAGAACCATCATGACTTGATGGTGTTAACATAACTTCATTAATTAAAATAGAAGGTCCGCTATAATTACAAGGATCACCATTGCAAATTGTATTTATTTGCGAAGTAAAAGAAAGTTGTATCTGAGCATGAATACAATCACTTATAAGTACTATAAATGAGAATTGTATGAAGATGCACTTAATGAATTTCATTTTTGTGTTGATGTGTGTTTGTGCAAAAACAAAATAGAGTGTAAATATAAAGCATCTTTTAATAATCAAAAAATAAAATTATAATTAACCGAAAATAAAAT
>CAZELC010000425.1:0-2258 GCA_964512865.1 uncultured Bacteroidales bacterium | reverse complement strand
GGGATGATGAATTATAAAAATTAAACCTGAAAAAATAAAAAACCAAAACTTATGAAAAAATTCTACTTTATTATTTTATGTTTCTTTATGCTCGGAATAACGAGTATTTCTAAAGCTCAGTTTACAAAATACACTATGAGTAATAGTGGCATACCCAGCGATTACGTTGTTGGTGGTGTTGTTGTGGATAATAACAATAACATATGGTTAGGAACAGATGCCGGAGTTGCTAAATTTGATGGTACAAACTGGACAGTGTTCACCACTACCGATGGACTTCCAACAGATATTATTTCATGTATTGCTGTTGATAATAATAATAACATATGGATTGGAACCGATGGCGATGGAGTTGCCAAATATAACGGTACTACCTGGACGAAATATGCATATTCAGATGGTCTATGCGATAATGGTATTCATTATATAGCCTGCGAAACCAACGGTACAGTTTGGTTTGGTTCATGGGGCGGTGGCGTATCCAAATTAAGCGGATCAACATGGACGACCTACCTTACAGAATTACCAACCGATGGAAGCGCTTACGCATCTATTTTTTATATTCATATAGATGCTTCTAACAATAAATGGTTTGGAACAGATATGGGATTAGTAAAATATGATAATTCTTCATGGACAACTTTAGACCAGACCACAACCCCTCAATTGGAAAATACTTTTATTAAATCTATTGCTGTTGATGCTGACAATAACAAATGGCTTGGTGTTGCAGGAGTTGGGCTAACCAAATTAAACAGTTCAAACGCTTTTGTTGAAACTGACAGCGTTGGATTTTGTGATAAAGGCATTAATGATATAAAGTTTGATTCTGACGGAAATATATGGACAGGTGAATATACTATATATGGATCTGAAATTGTTGGAGGTATAACTAAATTTAACAAAGCAACAAGCACTGCTGTTTCTTATGCTGCCACTTATGCAACTTTAGGACAATACAAAGACCAGGTATTCAGAATAGATATTGACAATAATGATAATATTTGGATTGCAACAGGAACAGGATTATATAAATTTGTTGACGATACTGGTATTGAAGAAATCTATGGCAATAATTTACTTGATTTTTATCCTAACCCTGCTAATGAATATTTAACCATCAAGAGCGATATACATTCAGGAAATGCAGAAATATCAGATATTACAGGACGCATTGTATTAAGCCAGGCTGTTTCATCACCTGTTAAAATAAACATTGAAAATCTTGTTAATGGAATTTATTTTATTAAAATAACCGAAGAAGGAAAAACATTTAAAGCAAGATTTATTAAAGGTTAAATAAATATTCCGAACTTAGTAAAATAATTAACGAATTGTGGTGAAAAAATTTTTATTGGCGATATACATTATTTTATCTGTTTTCTTTGCAAAACCTATATATTCTCAAGATGAATTTTACAATACTAACAGCGTAAGAGAAATTCGTATTTATTTTAAAGAGAGTAACTGGGACCACATATTGGATAGTTTAAAAGAATATGTTGGTGAAGATGGACGTTTGTTGTGTAATATAACCATTGATGGGCAGGTATTTAATAATGTAGGCATACGTTATAAAGGATATAGTTCAAGTAGTGTAAATTATGTTAAGAATCCTTTTAACATTGACCTTGAATATACCATCAATAATCAAAATTACAAAGGATATACAAAACTAAAACTTGGTAATGTTGTTGAGGATCCATCTTTTGTAAGAGAAATGATTTCATATGAAATAATCAGGAAATATATGCCTGCACCACTTTCGGGTTATGCTAATGTATATATTAACGATACCTTATGGGGCTTATATGCGAACATAGAAGCTGTTGATAAAAATTTTCTCGATAAACATTTTAATTCTCAAAATAATAGTTTTTTTAAAGGAGCTCCCGAAAATTTAAATATTAGCGGAAAAGATAATGCTGACCTAGCTTATCACGGAACCGATACTACTGCTTATAAACCATTCTATAAAATGGAATCGGATATTTCGGAAACAAGCTGGGCCGATCTTTTAAGATTCATTGATATTCTTAATAATGACACATCAAATATCAGTACTATACTAAATGTTGACCGTGCATTATGGATGCATGCAATAAATTATACATTAGTAAATCTTGATAGCTACATAGGATATTCCCAAAATTATTATTTGTATATGGATGATAACGGAAGGTTTAATACCATACCTTGGGATTTTAATATGTCGTTCGGAAGTTTTGCATATACTGATGGAATAACACCTCCAAGTG
>CAZELC010000424.1:0-2260 GCA_964512865.1 uncultured Bacteroidales bacterium | reverse complement strand
TTTTGTGTACATTACGAGCAGCCATTTGGTTAGATCCTTGAGTGAAGTTTACGTTAGTAGTAGTAGTGGTATTAAATTCACCAGTGCTAAATGTAACGTCTTGAATGGTAACGAGTTTAGACTCATATAATCCATAGTTGTCAGCAATTTCCTGAGCAGTAACAACAAGAGGAGTGATTGCTCCGGTATTTGAAGTAGATGCAGCCCAATCCATAATTGGAATAAATTGACTCAATCCATAGTAAGAGTAGAAAGTTCCGGTAATTCCACCAGAAATTACATCACCATTTTGATAAGTATTCGTAATCACAGGAGTGGTAGCATTATCTAAAACAATAAGACAAGCAGTGTTATCTTTAATATAGATATATCTTCCGCTTCTGAAAACGAAGGTAACATCGCCTGTAATGCGGTAAGGAGTAGTAGAAGTAACACCTCCAGTAGCATCGATAAACTCTTCAATGGTATTTACCTGAACCGGGAATGTATAGATAGCTGAAGCCACAAAACTGGAAGTCATTCCGGTTTTAAACGCTTTAGCTTTTAAGGTTGTTGTAGAAGTAATATTTACCGGTGTACTATAAAGAGTTGAAGATTCAGAAGGAGTAGAGCCATCAGTTGTGTAATAAATAGATGCACCGGTTGTTGTTGTAGCTATTTCCACTGTGAAAGGAGCATAAACTGTACCACTAGGATGGTTGAAAGTTGGCGTTGCAACAGTATTTACTGCTGTATAATCGGTCATTTCAATGTTGTCGATATTTACTGAAGTACCACTACCTTGCATAGCTTTGTAGAAACGGATACGGGCAGCACCGGGAACGTTAAATACAACATTTCCTGTTTCCATTCCTGTTGTAGCATTCCATGAAGGAGCAGTAAAACTATTAGATGGAACATCGTTCCAGGAAGCACCTTGGTCTAAGGAATATTGAACAACAAAAGCACCACCGGTATGAGTACCATAAGATCCATATTTGAAACTTACGGTTCCAATACCGTTTGGACGATCAAAAGTCATAGTGATTTCATTGCCATTTGGATCAGAAGCGTTTCCTCTCATTCTGATAGATCTGGTTCCTAAGAATCTGTCGTTGGCATCCATTGTTGTATATCCTTTTACGTAGTAGATTCCTGTAGCAAATGTAAGGTTTGATCCAGCGTAAGAACCGGTTCCTGCACTTAATGTTTCGAAATCTTCAATGAAGGATGGAAGTGGAATTAAAGAGAAAGTATAATGAATGGTATGATTTGCAGTGATATTTTGGAATAAATAGGTTGCAATTGGGGTTGTAAAAACACCATCCACAAACATAGAATCTATTTGATAACCATTCGCAGGAGTAGCAGTAATAGCGGCATTAGCTGAATAGTTATAGGTTGTAACACCGGATGGAGAAACAGAACCATTTGCTCCGGCAGTGGCTGTTATTGTGTAAGTATTCACCGCAAAGACAGCTCTGAAGGTATGATTTGCTGTTACGTTTGTAAAGGTATAAGAACCTGTTGAAGTAGCTGTTGTATTATATATTTCATCAACTAATACAGAATCAATATGATAGCCTAAAAGTGGAGTGATAGTAAACGCCTGATCATTTCCTGAAATTACATTTACAATTCCGTTAGGGGAAATAGTTCCGTTAGCTCCGGCTGTAGCAGTAATTTGGAATTGATTCACCGGGATAAGTTCAAAAGCAACCGCAATAGTATGATTGGCAGTTACATTTGTGAATGTGTATGTAGGAACATTAGTAACAACAACGCCATCCACAGTAATAGAACTGATTTGGAAGTTGTTGTCTGGTGTAATGGTAAATGCTTGATTAGAACCGTGATTTACGGTTACTGTACCATTTGGAGTTATTGAACCATTAGTACCGGCAGAAGCTAAGATAGTATATGTATTTATTGTAACACCCTCAATTGTAATCACTTGATTAGCGGTGATTGTAGAAATGGTGTAAACACCAGCCACAGGAGTGATGGTATTTCCATTTGTTTTAACTACAATTACAGAATTGCTATAAGCAGGGTCAATAGATACAGTAAAAGAGAAATTACCTAATGAATCCACAGGAGATACAGAACCGGTTTCAGGAGTGAAAGTTACACCTGTAACAGTTGGAAAAGTAACAGTGTAAGTAGGAATGGTGTAGGATGGTGTGATATCTGTTAAAGCTCTTGGAGCTACTTGTTTTGCTGTATTGTAAGGAATAGCAAATCCTGTGATTTCCATATTTTGATTAATACCGAAAGGTCC
>CAZELC010000423.1:0-2266 GCA_964512865.1 uncultured Bacteroidales bacterium | reverse complement strand
TCTGCACCTTGTCTTGCAACTTTTGCAAGGTAGGCGTTATCTGATGCAATATCTTTAATTTTCTCACTGACAGGCTTAATAAAAGAAATCATATCTTCTGCAAGTTGTTTTTTTAAATCACCATAGCGAATCTGGCAATTATTAAACTGTTCTTCAAAGTAGTTTATGGTATCTTTTGAAGAAACAATATTTAACAAGCTGAATAGATTTTCAACAGACTGTGGTTTTTTCTGGTTTGGTTCTGTCGGGCCGGCATCAGTTACAGCTTTCATTATCTTTTTCCTGATTACTTCAGATTCATCTGAAAGGTAGATGCAACTATTTTCGTTTTCTGATTTACTCATCTTAAGACTTCCGTCAAGTCCGGGAACTTTAACAAGTTCTTCACCGAAATTAAAAGCGAATGGTTCAGGAAAGTAATCAACTTTGTATATACGGTTGAATCTGTTAGCGAAAGTCCTCGCCATTTCAAGATGCTGCTCCTGATCTTTTCCAACAGGTACCTTTGTTGCTTTATGAATAATAACATCTGCCGCCATTAAAGTAGGATAGGTCAAGAGTCCTGCATTTACATTATCAGGTTGAGTTCTTACCTTATCTTTAAATGATGTACATCTTTCAAGTTCGCCTTTATATGCATTCATATTAAGAAATAAATACAGTTCGGCTGTTTCAGGAAGATCGCTTTGAATATATAAAGTAGCTTTTTCCGGATCGAGTCCGCTTGCCAGATATTCAACTAGGATATTTCTGACATTTCCGTGTAGGTCGGCAGGATTTGGATGTGTTGTAAGTGAATGATAATCGGCAATGAAGAAATAACAGCTATGCTCATTCTGCATTTTCACAAAGTTCTTAAGTGCTCCGAGATAATTTCCCAGATGAAGTTTTCCGGTTGGTCTTATTCCACTTACTACCGTTTCCATTTTTATCAGATGTTGATTTGTTTTGCAAAAATACGAAATTTTCTTAAAAAAAAGAGAGTCGCCGGTTAGTGAACGACCCTCTAAAATGATTTAAAAACTAAATTTAACTTCCTGATATAATTTTGGATAGGTCAAATTCCATAGTTTGAACCGGCGTTTCAATAATTCTCCCGATTTCAACACCTTTTCTGTAAATAATAAAGGTAGGCACTTTTTCAATTTTCAAATCGGTATCATTATAATCAACCGTACTCTTTGTCCTGTCAACACAGATGAAACTTATAGTTGAAAGGTTGTAACCAATTGCATTCATAACATTTGAAAATACGGGAACCTGGTCTTTACTATCATCACACCAAGTTGCAAGTACAACGGTAAAACTTATATCACTGCATTTAAGTTTAAGTTCATCACAAATTTTCTTGTCAGCATTATATGCTTTCAGTTTTGTAGTGAAATCAGTCATATAACCGGAAATACCATCATAAGTGCATTTCCCGATAAGAATTTCTTCATTGTTTTTTGATTCAATGCCTTTTTTATTAACTTCCTGAGCAAATAAAAATGTGTTTACAAGTATTAACAGCAGCGATAAAACGGAGGCAAATTTCACGGTATTTTACTTTATTTTGGTTAGCACTACAATATTAACATTTCCTGTATAAAAAGGCAAGTGTTTTTTTATAAATTAATTGATATCTTTATTTAATTAGAATAGGATGGCAGTTTTCAATATGTTAAAAAATATATAAATCCACAGCAAAAATCAATAAATTTTTATGGCAAAAATAAGGTTTATTTGTTTTTCACTGCCAAGTTCCTTCTACGTTATTATACTATTAAACGATTGCAATTCTTTATGATTTTCTTTATGAATATTATTGTAATCATTAAGTTTTGAAGGTCGGCAAATCATGGTAAGTATATTTTGACTGTCTAATAGTATAATTAATAAAAAGTATTGTCTGCAATAATGCAATCGAATTATCCGTTCTAATTCAAATCGCATAACAGATTTAATGATTTTTAAGAAAATAATAAGTGAAACACTTGACTTTTTGAAATTAA
Source organism: uncultured Bacteroidales bacterium (assembly GCA_964512865.1). GTDB lineage: Bacteria > Bacteroidota > Bacteroidia > Bacteroidales > CAIWKO01 > CAZELC01. The sequence continues at coordinate 272 of CAZELC010000423.1, read as the reverse complement.
ATTATATATTTTTGCAAAAATTATAAAACCATAAAAAATGTACTGGACATTAGAATTAGCTTCGAAATTGGAAGATGCACCTTGGCCAGCTACTAAGGATGAATTGATTGATTTTGCAATTAGGTCCGGTGCACCAATGGAAGTTATAGAAAATTTAAGAGAGATAGAGGATGAAGGTGAAATCTATGAAAGTATTGAAGACATCTGGCCCGATTATCCATCAAAAGAAGATTTTTTCTTCCATGAAGATGAGTATTAAAAGTTAATTATTG
>CAZELC010000422.1:0-2274 GCA_964512865.1 uncultured Bacteroidales bacterium | reverse complement strand
AGTTGTGAATTAGTTAAAGCTAATTATTTTGAAACTGATGATTTTGATAAATTTTAAATACCTGAAAATACTTTCCATAGGTAGGGTTTACGGACAGGGAATGCTTAAAAATGAACTGGAACAGTTTGTTATTGATTATCCCAAAGGAGATTTGAATAAAGCCGCTAACGAACTGCTAGCAGTAGTTAGAAAAAATGAGTTACAGCAACTTTCTGAACCATTATTAACGATGGAAAACCAGTTGTCAGATTCCTCAAAAGTAACCAATATTGTTCTTGAAGATAAAGAGCGAATTAAAAAATTATTCTCTTATAATAGTAAGGCCGAACACTATTTTATGCTAATTATCGATAAGGCTGTTGATATTAATAAAGTTAAGTTTAATTCAATCAATTATAACCTGGATTTTTATATTCAAAAAGATTATACCACAGAAAATGAGGAGTTTAATAAGTTTTTTAATAGTGTAATTGTTAAAAAGTTTGCCAACGAAAAAGAGGCAATGGATTATTATACTGCAATCAAATCGCAAATAGATAAACTGGTTGAAAATGCAGATAAAGACGATTATCAGTTTTTTGTTATTTCTGCTGAAAACTTTACTTCCTTTAATGCCGAAAAAGCTATTCGCGAGTATCTTTTATTCTTTAAGGAGAACTACCTTAAATAAACAAAAACGTATTTTTGGTTAACCATATAATAATAGGTAAATTTATATACCGATAAAAAAAACTATGCAAGCAAGAAAAATAAAAATATTATGGACTGATGATGAGATTGATATGTTGCGTCCACATATTATCTTTCTTGAAGAAAAGGGATTTGATGTACGTACAGCAAACAATGGTGATACAGCAATCGAACTAACACAAAAAGAAGATTTTGATATTGTTTTTTTAGATGAGTATATGCCCGGCCTTAGTGGGTTAGATGTACTTGATAAAATAAAACGCTACAAGCCCGACCTGCCAATTGTTATGATTACGAAAAACGAAGAAGAGAATATCATGGAGCAGGCAATTGGGTCAAAGATTGCCGATTACCTTATTAAACCGGTTAATCCCAAACAAATACTGCTTACTATTAAAAAAAATATTGATACCAAGCGACTAGTTTCCGAAAAAACGCTTTCAGGTTACCAAATTGAGTTTGGCAAAATTGGAATGAATATTAATGAGGCACGAACATTTATTGATTGGACCGAGATTTATAAAAAACTTGTTTACTGGGAAATTGAGCTGGGTCAAAATAATGAACCCGGCATGGATGAGGTTCTTAAAATGCAAAAAGCCGACGCCAACAATGGTTTTTCTAAGTTCATAAAAAACAATTATTTAAAATGGTTTGATGGGGATGATAAACCACTGATTTCACCAAATATTTTTAAAGAACGTATTTTTCCAATGATCGACAAAGGCGAAAAGGTATTTTTTATTTTAATTGATAACCTCAGATTTGACCAGTGGAAAGTTATACAGCCTATAATCTCAGATTATTTTACAGTTGAATCCGAGGAACTTTACTGTAGTATTTTACCAACAGCCACCCAATATGCCCGCAATTCAATATTTGCAGGAATAATGCCCATGCAAATTGACAAACTTTATCCCGAGCTTTGGTTAAATGACGAAGAGGAAGGTGGTAAAAACCTAAAGGAATCAGAGCTTTTCGAAAAACACCTGAGTCGTACAAATAAAAAGATTAAGTTTTTTTATGAGAAAGTAAGCAATATTAAAACTGGTGAAAAATTAGTTGAGAACTATAAGGATTTGCTTAATAATCAACTTAATATTTTGGTTTATAACTATATTGACATGCTTTCACATGCCCGAACCGAAATAGAAATGATAAGAGAACTTGCAAATGATGAGGCTGCATATCGGTCGGTTTCTGTTTCATGGTTTAAGCATTCGCCATTATTTGCACTCATTAAAGAACTGCAAAAACACAATGTAAAAATTATTATTACTACCGATCATGGAACTGTACGTGTTAACAACGCATTAAAAGTTGTTGGCGACAGAAATACAACAACAAACCTGAGGTATAAAAATGGTAAGAGTTTAAACTATAATCCAAACGAGGTTTTTGAGATCAAACAACCCGAAAAAGTACAATTACCAAAGTCAAATCTTACTACCAGCTATATTTTTGCCACGAATTACGATTTCCTTGCATATCCAAACAACTATAATCATTATGTTAGTTATTATAAAAACACCTTTCAGCATGGCGGTGTTTCTTTAGAAGAAATGGTAATTCCGTTTATAAAAT
>CAZELC010000421.1:0-2306 GCA_964512865.1 uncultured Bacteroidales bacterium | reverse complement strand
ACCGAAATAAGAAATACCTATTTAAATGATTTAAATTTAATATTATGAAACTATATAAGATAATTTTAACAGTTGCTACAGGTATAATGTTTATAATAAGCATGAATGTGATTTCGGCGGTTGCTCAACCTGTAATAGATAATACAAATGGCTTAAACATAAACCTTCCGGCGCCAAAATTTGATGGTAATATCTCGGTGGAGAAGGCTTTGCTTAACAGACGATCGGTAAGAGATTACCAATATGCTCCAATTACTCTTGCGGAGTTATCTCAATTATTATGGGCAGCTCAGGGAATTACAGATTCTGCCGGTCACAGAACTGCTCCATCAGCCGGAGCTGATTATCCACTTACTTTATTCGTGGTAGCAGGTAATGTTACAGGACTAAACAAAGGTCTTTATCAGTACTTTCCAAAAAGTCATTCACTTGGACGATGGACAGAAACTGACCTGCGTTCTGATATTTACCAGATCAGCTTAAATCAGCTGCATATTTTGAATGCTCCGTTTTTAATTATTTACACAGAAGACAAGAATATTTCAAAAGTTTATGCGAAAAAATCGGAACAAAAAGTAAATACTGAGGTTGGAGCTGCTTTGCAAAATGTATATCTTCAGGGAACAGCGCTGGGTTTGGGTGTTGCAGTTTCAACATCATGGGATGAAACAAAAATGAAGGATATTCTTAAGCTTGGCAGTAATTATGAACCGTTGATTATTCAGACCGTTGGGAGAAAAAAATAATCAGCGTTTTGCTTAACGCACTTGGTATAATTGCTATTCCATTAAAAACGAATGATGCCCATTTTTCTGGTTTGCCAGAATATTTAAGTTGAAATTGATTAAGCTTTTGACTGTAATTTCTATTGTTTAGAATACTTCTCAATCAATGAAAAATCTATGATGCCTCTCACGTCTGATTTGACTGAGTTTAAAATTAATTAGCTAACTGATAGTTTTTATAATATCAAGATTATTTAATAAAAAGTTAATCAAGAAGTTAATTATGCTAAATTCGGAAGTTTATGGTCCGGGCGTATCCTGTTTTTTTCCATATACTTTCTCATATTTTTTATGTCTTTCGACTTTGTTGTATCTTCTGAGAAAGCCGGAACGACCTTGCGCATTTTTGTATAGACTTCTTTAGTGTAATCTGAAAGTTTATCCTGATATTTCAAATAATCGATAGCCTGAAGCAAGGTTATCATTTCAATAGCGAGAACATCATAGGTATTGCTGATTACTTTCTTCGTTATAAGTGCAGAATTTGTTCCCATACTTACAATATCCTGATTATCATTATTACATGAAATACTGTGTACATAATTTGGGAATGATAAAGTCTGATTTTCGGCAACAGTTGATGTTGCTGTAAACTGAACACCTTGCATACCGAAGTTTAATCCAAGTGTACCAAGGTTTACAAATGGAGGAAGCAAATCATTGAGTCTCGGGTTCAGCAAATAATTAAGTTGACGCTCTGCAAGCATAGAAAGGCGAGTGATAACTGTTTTTAACTTATCCATTTCAAGTGAAACATAATCACCATGGAAATTGCCGCCATGGAATATATTCTCATTTTCACGATCGATAATTGGATTATCATTTACTGAGTTGAATTCGGAAATTATTACCTGTTCACTATTGGTAATTGTATCGTAAACCGGACCAAGAATCTGTGGAACACAACGAAGTGAATAATATTCCTGAACTTTATCGGCAATAATATCTTCTTTAAACTCACGTCCATAAAGATGTTCCTGTCGTTTTCTTATCAGAGTGCTGGTTGCAAGCACATTACGCATATATTCGGCAATTTTATCCTGTCCTTTATGGCGTTTTACAATATTAAGCTCATGTGAAAAATGGTCATCAAAAGAGCCAACTATTTCGTTTATGATACTGGAAGCAATAATCGACCAGTTCATCAGATTGTAAGCATTCATCAGGTTAATGGCGCTTATTCCGGTCATTACTGAAGTGCCGTTGATTAGCGACAAACCTTCTCTGATATGTATTGAAATAGGCTTAATGTGAAGTTCGTTAAATACTTCTGATGTAGGTCTGATAACACCATTATGCCAAACATCTCCTTCACCAATAAGCATAAGTGCCAGATGAGCAAGTTGAACCAGGTCGCCGCTGGCACCAACACCTCCGTGCTCAGGAATAACGGCAGAAACATTTGAATTAATAAGTTTTACCAGTAACTCAACAACTTCTGTATGAATTCCTGAATATCCTCTTAGTTGAGTGTTAAGTCGTGAAAGCATTGCTGCCTTTGCAAACTTCTCCGATAATGGC
>CAZELC010000420.1:0-2328 GCA_964512865.1 uncultured Bacteroidales bacterium | reverse complement strand
GCGTATTTAATTTTGGCAAATGCATGGACAGGTGGGCTAAGTGGAAGTGGCTGTTTGTTAAAAACCGACAGCTTGGGAAATGTTATATGGTCTAAACTTTATTCTGAGCAGAATTTAGATTATATTATGTTTAGGAGTTTTGAAAAAACTCAGAACATGGATATTTTAATTTCGGGAATTGCTGGAGTGGGAATGGAATATCACATGCTTTTATTAAAGCTTGATAGCACGGGAAACATTATTTGGAGTAACTGCTATGGTATAAACTCATATAGTATCGGAAACGACGTAAAAGAACTATCAGATGGCAGTTATATAATATGTGGAACTACTAATGATTTTGATTCTATTGGATGTTTATATTTTATAAAAACTGATAAATTTGGAAATACTATTTGGTCAAAGACTTATGGAAATAGTGCATATGGCGAAGCTACCAGCCTTGAAATTGCTGCAAACGGGAATTTTGTTGTTTTAGGATCTTTAATGGGTACCATTCTGACTGAATTTGATAATAACGGAAATAAGATATGGAGTAAACTCTACACTTATGAAAACTCAGATGGTTCAACACAATGGGCAGTAAGAAGATGCCCAGACGATGGTTTTGCCGTTGTTGGTGTGTGGGATGCTGATACAACGGGTTTCTGGCCATATCTTCTAAGAACCGACAGCATCGGAAATGTACTATGGTGCAAGCTCTATACAACTACTTCATCTGGTATAGTGGGTGAGTTTTTTGACTTGCGAATTACAGCTGACAGTGGCTTTATTTTATTATGGGAACCGGAGTATCCCTGCCTGTATTGCAGAACAGGTTTAATAAAAACTGATTCAGAAGGAAATGTTGAATGGTCAAAAAATTATACTCTAAATAAATATACCTTTCCAAGCAGTGCCATACAAACATCCGATTTTGGGTACGCAGTAATTGGTGAGGCTAACGCTATTGATGGAACAGGAATAGGCTTTATAAAAACTGATAAATATGGAATTACAGGCTGTTATGATACCGCTATTTCTGTTGCAACCGTTAATATGCCAGTTACTACAACCAGCTGCGGAACCTTGGGCAGTGGCTTTAACATGATAGCCTTTAACCCTTTTATAAGCTCTGTTACACTTAAGGATTTTCAAAGTTGCATACCAATAAATATCTCGGTATCAGAAATTGTTAAAAGTACTCCCGAACTGAAAATTTTTCCAAATCCTGCTCATCAAACATTCACATTGGAAGCCGATTTTGGAAACGAAAAAAATGCGCAGATAAGAATAACAGATTTTTTAGGACAGATTGTTTTTTCTAAGAATGAAAATCTGTCAGAAACAGGAAGAGTTTATACTACTATTGACATGATAAATATTAAACCCGGAATTTATTTTGTTAAGATTAGCTGTGGTGAATATTATTTAGTTAAAAAGTTAATTATTGATTAAGTAGTGGTTAATCCTGAAATCTATCATGAAAGTCCATGATATATAAATCAGCAAAGAGAATTCAATAAAACCATCAATTAGTACCCCATTTTTACCTATTCGTTGAAAAGCTTCGGAATTTTAAAAATCAATTAAATATTTTACTAATTTCGACGTTTAGAATTAAGTTATTGAATTATTAATGAACCATCTGATAAAATGAAACATCTCTTTACCTCATCAGTGAGGATAGTAATTCTTATTACAGTTTTCTTTTCTCTCTATGGGAAAGGATATTCCCAGAACAAAACAACCCCAAAAACAGAACCTGAACTCCTTGCTTATCTTGATGCCAAAGAAAAGGTATATGAGCAATATATGGTTGATCTTGGTCTTGAATATTGGAAATATTACGCCAGAGAAGGTACTTATGAACTGGTAAAACCCAAACAAAAGCTTGCGGATTTCTTTCATGATAAGATATTTACTGAAACAATAATTGTTTGGTTTCCAAAAAGAAACACACTAAAAGATTCTGTTCTTTCACGCAGACTTGAAATTTGGGAACGTCTTTATAAAGGAAGTCAGATTAATATGGATCAGGAGGTTATGGCTTTACAAAACAGGATTGAAGATAGTGTTACATATCATAATGTTACAGGTAAACAAAATTGGAATGAAACGGACAAGCTGACAATTAAACTTATTAAACTGCGTAATGAAAAAGCCCGCAAACTGGGCTATAATAATTTTGCTGATGCAGTAATTGATCTTTCAGGGCTTGATACAGCATGGTTTAAAAAAGCAATAGCAATAATTGACCTTATGACTTATGCTCCTTACAAAAAACTTAGAGATGATTACCTTGCAAAAAATAATTCCTCAAATTTGAGCATTTATGGATTTTACAGC
>CAZELC010000419.1:0-2366 GCA_964512865.1 uncultured Bacteroidales bacterium | reverse complement strand
TAAATCAAGTAATAGCTATCGCGGACTTGTAAGAATTGCTAAAAATGCAAGTAATTCCAGAAATCACTCACAATGTGATTCGCTTCTTATGGGTGACAAATGTGGTGCTCACACTTTTCCATATATTGAATGTGAAAATAAGTCCTCAATACTTGAACATGAGGCAACAACATCAAAAATTTCTGAAGAACAGCTATTTTATTGTAAGCAGAGAGGAATTGATGAAGAGAAAGCTGTGGGTTTAATTGTTAATGGTTATGCTAAAGAAGTGCTTAACAAACTACCTATGGAATTTGCCGTCGAAGCACAGAAATTGCTTTCGATTAGTTTAGAAGGAAGCGTGGGATAAAAAATAATATGCTGATTTAATGTATTGAGTAAATCCTTAGCTTAAAGTTATCAATGTAAAAATTTTCTTTTCCGCAATTCCAAATATAAATACTCATCTTATCATTAACGTTTCTTATTGAAGGAATTTCAATAGTATAATTTGTTTTATTCCACTTTTTGTAAGCATCATCAGGAGTTTCATTCAAATGAAAACTATAATAAAAATAATTCTTACCGGCAGAATCAGAAATGTCGATTACTAAATATTCTTTGTTGCTATTTTCTTCGTCAGGCTGGTATATTTCTAAATTAAGTCCGGCAAATAATCCTCTTTCGGAAATAAATGAGCTGTCAACCGAAATATTTACCATCGCGTTATATTCAGTATTATGAAAGCTGCAAACTTTAGATTTTGATGAAGAATCAAAAATTACATTATTAACAAGACAAAACGGATACTCTCTTTCAAAATCATTATTAACCGAAAACAAAAGCTTTTTTGTTGAATTATACGGTAAAATATCGTTGTTTCCGCCAAGACAATCTTTAAATTCGGGAGATGTTTTCAGAAATGTATAACGATATTTATTAAAATTCATATCCCATGAAGAAATTATCTGACTTTGGTATTGATAAGTCTGAATTAGATTCATCACCATAAAAATTGCAGCAATAGTTAAAATAATTGTTTTAATGAATTTCGATTGAGGCTTTTCTATGAGAAATGCCAGCATCAAAGCAAAAACAGGATAAAATTCAACCATTACTCTTTGCCCGAATGATGGTCCGTAATACCAATTCCACCAGGAACTTAATATGTAAAACAGCTGTAGAATAAATAAAATGAATGAAATAAACTCAAATTTAGATTTCTTGTCAATAAATACTAATCCAAATAATGCTGCAAACATCAACGGAGTATAAATAAAAAACCCTTTTCTGAAACTAAAAAGAAAATCCCAAAAATGTGGATGCGAAAAATCAAAACCTTCGTTTTTGTAGCTCCAAATAATTATTTTTCCTGTCTGGATATACCAAAGAAACATCTGGATTGAAACAATACAAACAAAAATCAAAATACCCCAAAAAAAGTCGACAGGTTTGCACTTCAGGATAAATATTTTTTTAATATTTCCTGTCGAACCTGCAAGAAAAGGCAATAATAAGATAATTATTAAATTAACCGGTCTGATGAGAATTATAAATGCAAGTACTGCTAAAGCATAAATCAGATATTTGGTATCAGCTGTATTAAACAGCTTTTTTGTCAGGTAAACGAAAGCTGAAATAAATGCAAATGAATAAATATGTGATAATGATGGTTCAAGAATGCAGTAAGTCAGGAGATTTGTTCCAAAAACACAAAGCAATATTACGATGCTAATAGTAGTATCGGACAAGTTATAAAGCTTCAGAAATCGCCTAAGGAAGAATAAACCGGCAAGTAAATAGAAAAGTGCTGCAAAGCTCACAGCTGATTGAAAAGGGAAGGAGTAGCCATCAAGTTTGTCATTTTGAAAATAAGCTATCAGATAAGCTATACCAAAAAAAGGAGAAATTGCAATTGCTGTCCCTGCGAAGTACTTATTTACACCACGACCGGCTTCTTCAAGTATAAATCTGTTGTCAGGCGTTTGATTTGCGATGTTTCTGTTTAAAAAAATATTATGCAAATAAAGATAATATCCTTTCCCATCACCATCTATTATTCGTTTATAGCCTTCTCCATCATTTCCTTTCCAAGAAAACTGGTAAGTAAGGACAAAACAGATCAAGGTTGTAATTATTATAGTTACAACCGAAAAAGGAAGAGTTTTATATTTATTTGTTTTCAGCAAAATAAGAGCGATAAAAATATTCAAATTTTTTCATTTGAAAGCAAGGTTTTTAGGCTTCCTTATTTAAAATTGTTAGAAAGCTCTTAAATGATAAAATTAAGATTTGTTCTTAAGTTAAGATTGAACAGGAATTTTAATTAAACTCAGAATCCTGGATGCTGCTTCAGTTGGGCTGCAGCTTCCGGTTTCGATAACCAG
>CAZELC010000418.1:0-2381 GCA_964512865.1 uncultured Bacteroidales bacterium | reverse complement strand
GCACGGTTCTGTGAGAGGTTTGGGGGTGTGATTCCCCCTTACCTACTCGATTTTCATTTAATATCAACTTAGCTAAAGAATTCAAATCTCTCCATACATCAGTGTCTATAAAGTCCTTTAGCATAGGAATATTACCATTCAATTTTTCAGAACTTTCCTTTATTAAATTGTTAAATTTAGCAAGCTGATTCAACTCATCAAAACTAAACGATTCTTTAATTATTTCAGAGTCTACAACGTATAGTTCACTCCACTGCAAAAAAAGGTCTTCTGATACATTAAAGTCAGGTTGAAGCTTTTGTAATTCAAGTTGTTCTCTATTAGAAGACCAAAGTTCAAGAATTACTAGTATGCTATCTCTTGTCAGGCTTTTAAAATCACTTTCTACTATTGAAGTCTCATTATTTGTCTGTTTTGTTGGCTCTTTGATTTTATTTCTCAAAGGTCTCTTTTTAATTTTGACTCTGTAAAAGTATATTGGAGCGTAAAATATATTGAGAATAAACAAAGGAAATATTGATTTCGAGTATCTGTCGTACTTAAACAAAAACCAAATACAATATACTAAATGAAATGTCGTACCAATATTTAAAATAGTTAAGGTTAAAATTAAAATATACTGACCTTTTTTTGCAATTAAAAGCTCTATAAAGTCTGGTACTGTAGTAATCGTTACAGGCAAGATAATAAAAGAAAATATGACGAATAGAATATTAATTCCAAAAGTCATGTAGGCTATTTTTTCAATCAATTTCATATTCTGCCGTGTCTTTGTAATATGGTTGCTAACGTTCTCGGGCTTGGTTTTCGTGCAGCCGCCGAAGGCGGCTTGCAATAAACTATTCCAAATATACATTATTTTTTGATATAAGTTAATTTTCCATGTAATAATTTGCATGAAACCAAACCCGTGTTATGCACTGGCGGATTTGTCTTGCTACGATTGATAAAAACTTTATGAAGATTCAGAATATTAGATAGAAATATTCGTATTTTTTTCTGGGTAGGGAAGTGCGGTGGCGTTTAAATTTTTACAGAAGGGAGGGAAATTTTATTTGTTTTGTTTTTTTTGCAATGGATAAAGGGAGGAAAATGGAAAGCTCTTGCTGCAAACATAATTGTGGTTTATCATGTCGAGTTTGCAGCATGTGCTTTACATTGTGCGGTTGGGATATTAATAACAAATTATAGTTATGGAAAACAATCTATAGCAAGAATACTCGGCGCTATCGTGAAAATACTATGAGAAATCGCAAAATCACTCGGCGCTATATGGAGATATCTAAATGAAATGCTCAGATTTCTAATTGAAATCAGGAGATTTTTTCAAAACTATATTAAGAATTCTCGGCGCTATATAGAAAACACTCGGAGCTATACAAAAATTTCTAAAAGAAGTAAGGATAATACTAAAATAACTATGCAGAACACTACTATCTGGCTTGAACTTACAACTTTTTAAGTTTCTTAAATTCTAATCCACTTATCTCTGCAAACTGTTGGCTTCTAGCTCCAAAAACGGACTTGATATATTTCTTAACTTCTGAAGCAATATCTGTAAGTCCAGTTTCAGGTTGATAAAGCAAGGTGTTGCGAGAAATTACTGCGGTATGATATGCAGGAGTCGCATTTATAACTGCTGTATTTGAGGTTTTAAGATTTGTCAGCAAAGTATTAAGAGCTGTAACTTTTAAATCGTTTTCGTTTGGAGTGTATAATGGCTCTGCTGAAACAGATACAATTAACTTGGCGAAATTATCAATCAGGCTGTCGTAGCTTTGTTGAGAAACAGAAATCTGAACAATTTCAGGAGTCTGTGGTGTAGTAACTACAACAGGAGGTGTTGCTACCGGATTTTTTTTGTTACCGGCACGTTTTCCCTGAATTTTGCGGTTAATTGTTATTGCATCAGCGACTGTCTGTTTTGCAGCATCTGTTGAATCCAATGCATTTACTACGCGAGTGCAAATCTTTTTCAGATTGGCGAAAGCGATTTCACGAGCGTTTGTAGCATTGTCAAATGCTGTTTTAGATGTTTTTACGTTTTGCAAAGAAGTCCTTGCTGAACCAAGAATGGTGTTCATCGAAGCAATTTTAATACTGTTTTTAGTCGGATTATAAACTGCACCGAAGCCAGTACAACGAGAAATTAATACTTCGAAATTTGCGACATTTTTAGCATGTCCGGTTTCTGATGTTGAAGCCATAGTTTTTAGGTTTAAATTAATTAATTGATTATTTGTAAAGCAAATATATCAATTTTTTTGAATTTTACAAATTTTATTATAAATTAATACCCAAAAAATTATTTATTCTACCAATATCTTACCTTGTCCCACAATATTATTTTCATCCGTAACACTTAAGAAATACATTCCATT
>CAZELC010000417.1:0-2404 GCA_964512865.1 uncultured Bacteroidales bacterium | reverse complement strand
GGAATTTCATTTCAAAGAACTTTAAACCCATTTTTTCTATGGATGGCAGTTAACGTTTTCGGGCTTTGCGTTCGGGCGGGTTTCGGAGCGCAAAAGTTTCAACCTGCACGAAACTTGAATAGAAGCACAAAGCTCCAAGTTTGCACGTCAGCCCGCCTGACGCAAAACCCGTGTTAGTGGCTGTTTTTTTGTCAATAGTATTCGTAATGTCCATATTGAAATTCTTGTGCTCGTCTAAGATAAAAATTGTCCGTGATTAGCTTGTCAAGTTCGTCAACTATTGCATTAAGTTTTTTGTTTCTTGCTATTTTCTCTTGTCCTAATGTTTCAAAGTCAATTTTACTTTCGTCTTCTATGAGTTGTCGCAATGATTTGATGTAAAACTCTTTTTGCTTTGTAATGTCGTATGTTTTGGAAATGTCGTCTTTAGTTTTTGGTAACAAGTAAATTGAATATTCTGCATAACCTAAAATTCGTCTGCTTTGATGTCCAAAATATGTTCCGCCATATTCAAAGTGTCCAAATAGTGAATTGATGTTTGAGTAAATGTCTATGAGTTTTTGTCGTTGTTGGGAAAACTCTTTAACTCCGTTTCTTTGTTTTAGAAAGTAGGCATACAATACATAATAACTGTCTTGTCCAACTTCACTTGCAAATTCTTCTTTGTCATTGCCGTTGAAATATGCTTGGTCTGGATAGTCTGGATATTTTTCAAAAAATTCCGCGTGTTTATCTACAATGTTGTTAAAGTCGGATTTTGAGTATTTCAGAGTGTCGCCAATTTCGGTTGCAATTAAAATGGTGTCTTGTTGTATGTAGTATTTTGAGTTGTCAACCTTTGAGGTTTTGGTGTCTGTATTAGCAATAGTTGTCTTGTCAACCTGTTTGGGTTGATTGTTACAACTTAAAAGTCCGATTGTAATTGTCAGTATGTAAATTGTCTGTTTCACGGTCGTCTTAAAATAGCCACTAACGACCAAGGCTATGGGCACGGGCGGTTTGCGGGGCATTCGCTGTCGTGGAACGACAAAGTGAATGCGGGAGCAAAACCTGCCAAATGCACGTCAGCCAGCCTGTGAACATAGGCGTGTGTTAGCAGCCGGGCTTTGGTCGTTTTGTCTTGTTAGAATTTCTCAAAAGTTACCGGTACTTTATTCAGGGACTCTTCTTCTTTTCTCATTTGTTTTGTGTAAAATACAACCAGATAATACGGTTTAGGTATTACCTTGAATTCATTCAAAGATTTTTCTGTTTTATTTTCTATACTTAAATGAGATTCCATTGACGTAAAGTATTTTAAGTCTACTTTTTTGTTGTGAGTTGAGGTTTTCATGTAGAACTTATACTTACAATCTGACATATAATAAGCTTGACCAACTTTACTATACTTAATAATAGTCTTTGTAATCCAAGTGTTATAATTAAATCCAACTTTTGACGAGAAAAGATTTCTCAGTACACCTGAAGTCTGAGTTTTAATATTGAAAACAGTTCCACAATTTCTTTCAACTTCTAGAATCACTTTATTCAAGGTGTCAACAACTAAATATCCGTCATAATCAGTATACTTTTTTGACGAAAAATTAAGTTGAATTATGTTCTTGTTTTTGTCTGAAAATGAGCTATTCAAATAAAAGTTGTTGTCTTTGATAAAGTTGTTATCCAGGTTTGATAAAAAATCATCATACAACATTCTTCTTAAATTAGAGAAGTCTGTTCCAGCTGTGTTGTCTTTGTATTTTATAATATTCTTCTGTGCATCAATCTTAAATTGAGCATTCTTTTTTAATTGTGGTATTAGCAAATTTCCATTACTTCTAAAAGCATAACCATTCGAATCATTCAATGTATAAGTTTCATACTTGTATGAAAAAACTTTCTCAGTTGCTTGATAGTTTTTATTCTTCTGTTCGACTATTTTCGTTAAAACTGATTTAATCCATTTAGGTTGTCTGCTGCTGACAACAACTTCAGTAAGCAAAGTAGTCGTGGGAATTAAATATATTGAGTCTCTCAAGTCTGATTTTGTAATTTCAGTTTTCTCGTAACTTATATGTGAAAAGAAAAGTGTTTGAAAAGAAAAGTCAATAGAAAACTCTCCTTTATCATTTGTCACTGTACCTAATACTTTGTCGCCAGTTTTCGCATAAATGCTTACATAAGAAATTGGTTGTCGGGAAACTTTGTCAACCACAACACCCTTAGTTTGTGCGAATAATAATTGTCCTGTCGCTGTCAGCAGAATTAAAACTGCCAGTAGAATTTTCGGTTTCATTCGTTTATTCTTTTCTCTTTTCGCACTAATTTGTCAAACTCAGAACTTGTTTTTTATTTTTTTAGCCTTGCTGCTAACGACCGAGGCTATGGGCACGGGCGGGTTGCGGGCGTATTCGCTGTCGCACAG
>CAZELC010000416.1:0-2405 GCA_964512865.1 uncultured Bacteroidales bacterium | reverse complement strand
GGGCAATAAGCGGGAAAGAAAAAAAAGTTAAGGAATATATCGAAAGTGAAATTTCCCGACTGAATCTTAAAGATTATATCTCACAGGTTCTCATTCCGACTGAGAAAATATACCAAATCAGAAAAGGTAAAAAAATAAGTAAAGATCGCAATTACTTCCCTGGTTATGTTCTTATTGAAGCATGCCTTGTAGGTGAAGTTACGCACATTCTGAAAAATATACCCGGTGTTCTCGGCTTCCTAGGTTCTAAAGGTGAACCTGTACCTATGAGATTACCAGAGGTTAACAGAATACTTGGCAAAGTAGATGAGCTATCGGAAAAAGGTGAAGAAATGAGTGATCCGTTCATAGTGGGTGAATCTGTAAGAGTTATTGACGGTCCTTTTAACAGTTTTTCAGGTGTTATTGAAGAAGTTAATGATGAGAAGAAAAAATTAAAAGTGATGGTTAAAATTTTCGGCAGAAAAACTCCGCTTGAATTAAGCTTTATGCAGGTTGAAAAAGAATAATCAGAACTAATTAACCACAAATTAATAAAATAAAAAAATGGCAAAAGAAGTAGGTGGTCTAGTAAAATTACAAATCAAAGGAGGAGCAGCAAACCCTTCACCACCAATTGGACCGGCACTCGGTGCAAAAGGTGTGAACATAATGGAGTTCTGCAAACAATTTAATGCCCGTACACAAGATAAGCCAGGGAAATTATTACCGGTTATCATTACAGTTTATAAAGACAAATCATTTGACTTTATAATCAAAACTCCTCCTGTAGCAGTTCAGCTGCTTGAAGCATCCAAGAAACAAAAGGGATCTCCTGAACCAAACAGAAATAAAATCGGTTCGGTAAACTGGGATCAGGTTAAAGAGATTGCTGAAGCTAAAATGACAGATTTAAACTGCTTTACTGTAGAATCAGCAATGAGTATGGTGGCAGGAACAGCTAGAAGTATGGGTATAACTATCACAGGTCAATCTCCTTTAAAATAACTAATGTTATTAGGAGTTAAACATTTAATTTTTATAAAATGACTAAATTAACAAAAAAGAAAAAGGAAGCTTTAAGTAAAATTGAAAAGGATAAAATCTATTCTTTATCAGAAGCTGCCAGTTTAGTGAAGGAAGTCAACTACACAAAATTCGACTCTTCGGTTGATCTGGATGTCAGACTTGGAGTTGATCCTCGTAAAGCCGATCAGATGGTAAGAGGCATAGTTACACTTCCACACGGTACCGGAAAAACAATTAAGGTACTTGCTCTGGTTACACCTGATAAAGAGGAAGAAGCTAAAGCTGCCGGTGCTGATTTTTACGGTTTAGACGATTATATTGCAAAAATAAAAGATGGTTGGACAGATGTAGACGTTATTATTACCATGCCAAGCGTTATGCCTAAAATAGGTGCACTTGGTAAGATTTTAGGGCCACGCGGATTAATGCCGAACCCAAAAACAGGTACTGTAACAATGGATGTTGGAAAAGCAGTAAAAGAAGTTAAAGCCGGTAAAATCGATTTTAAAGTTGATAAATATGGTATCATTCATTCTTCAGTAGCAAAAGTATCTTTCGATTCCGATAAGATAACTGACAATGCTAAAGAATTATTAAATACAATTATCAAATTAAAACCTTCATCAGCCAAAGGAACTTATGTGAAAAGCATTTTTATGTCAAGTACCATGAGCCCGGGCATTCAGATAGATCCTAAATCAATCTAACAACTTAAAGTTCCGGTAAATTAGGCAAAAATAATTATGAAAAAAGTAGAAAAAAATCAAATCATTGATTCTTTAGCAGAGCAACTCCGGTTAAGCAAACATATCTATTTGACAGATATCTCTGAGCTGAACAGTGAAAAGACTTCAAACCTCAGAAGATTATGTTTCAAAAGAAATGTAAAACTTACAGTTGTTAAAAATACATTACTCAAAAGAGCAATGGAAAAATCTGAAAAGGATTTCAAACCTTTATTTGATATTCTTTCAGGAACAACCTCTGTTATGTTTTGTGAGGATGGAAACGTTCCCGCTAAGCTTATTAAGGAGTTCAGGAAAAGTGCAAACGTAGATAAGCCGATATTAAAAGGAGCTTATGTTGAAGAAACAACTTATATTGGTAATGACCAACTTGAGTTCCTGATCAACATCAAATCCAAAAATGAACTTATCGCAGATATTATTGCATTACTGCAGTCTCCTGCTAAGAATGTAATCAGCTCTTTACAGTCAGGTGGAAACAAGCTCTCAGGCATTGTAAAAACACTATCGGAAAGACCTGAATAATAATTCATTAATTAATAGTAAACATTTAAAAACAATTTAAAAAATAAATAAAAATGGCAGATTTAAAAGCTTTTGCAGAACAATTAGTTAATTTAACTGTTAAAGAAGTTAACGAATTAGCTAAAA
>CAZELC010000415.1:0-2415 GCA_964512865.1 uncultured Bacteroidales bacterium | reverse complement strand
CCAATGAGAAGCTCCGCCGTCAGAGATATCATCTCTTGTAACTGAAGTAATGACAATGTGATGCAATTTTAAATCAGCTATTACACGCGCAATATTTTGAGGTTCATCAGGATCGACGCTTAATGGTTTCCCTTTATTTACAGCACAGAATTTACAATTTCTTGTGCAGGTATTTCCAAGAATCATAAATGTAGCAGTCCCGGCAGCCCAACATTCTCCCAAATTTGGGCAATTACCACTTTC
Source organism: uncultured Bacteroidales bacterium (assembly GCA_964512865.1). Taxonomy (GTDB): domain Bacteria; phylum Bacteroidota; class Bacteroidia; order Bacteroidales; family CAIWKO01; genus CAZELC01. Next base: position 2,172 of record CAZELC010000415.1, on the reverse strand, counting down.
ACAAATAGTATTAAGATTATTTTTCCTTAAGTACGATTTAATATACGAATATTCACCGGCGGCGGGTAGTTTTTTGATTTTGAGCCAGTGAGGTTTCCTATTAAATGAATTATTACATCCCATCACCTAAAAATTCTAATTGCTTCTTCGTCCGAAACGTATTGCAAGGTATAAGTTAACAAAACTAGTTAAATAGGTCTTTTCATTACCATCATTATTATTACTTATTGTAAGTCCACTACTGTTAAATGCCATAATAGGAACTTTTTGGAATGGAAATGCATCGACTGCTACTCCAACATCTAAAGATTTAAGAAATCTGTCATCAGCACCATATTCAAAGCTAAAACCAAACTTACCGTAAACACCACCATAAAACGACATCATGTCAATGCCTTTCAAAAATGGTCCTTTACCAGCAATATCAAGCATTGATTGGCTGTTTGGATCAAATCTTTCAAGAACGGGATTAGCCTCATTGGTAACAGGATCAATTCTATAAACATAAACGTACATTGGTTTAGCCATTGCAACGTTTATCCCTCCATAATAAAAATACCTGACCTCAACTCCTCCCCAGTATGGTTTTCCGTTTATTATTCTTTGTCTTCCAATTCCACCTCTAAGAAAAACTAAATAATTTAGCTTTCCATAAACATAACTCTTTGAGTTATCATAAAAAGATGACACTTTCTTTTCCTTAGGATGTTTAACCGTTGCGAACTCAAACTCAAACATTCTCTTTTTGAAATATGTCAAGCTTTTACCAAAACTATAACCCAGTCCCCAACCTTGAGTATGAACTAATACATAACCGCTTTTTTCCTTTTTATATAACACTTTGTTTTCAAGGTTTGATACTGACTGAGCATAATCAATCATCGGGGAAACGATTGCTATAATAAAAAACAGTATGTAAAGCTTTTTTATCATATAGATTACAAATCTACAAAAAATTCCGAAAAATAAAGAAACTTTTAGCTCAATAAAAAAAATATCCCATGACACAAGTGCCGTGGGATATCAAAAAAAATTAAATCGTTTTATATTTGTTTGCTTGAATTTATTTTTTCAACCTTACTGTATGCAGGACAAAGTTCTCTGGTTTTACAGGCCGAAATCATTACAGCTATAGCAAACAATAAAACTACTATGAATCCAAGTTTCTTCATTACAATTTTGTTATATTAGTATCTTGAATGATTATAAGATGATTTATATGCATCGCAATGCGCAGTTGTTTTACATGATGTATAAACGGTCAATAAAAATAAGGCGCAAGCAATTAACACTAGTACTTTTTTCATTTTTCACTTCCAATTTGGTTAATAATCAACAAACTTAACGCAAAGTTAAAAAAATATAATACTTGTTTCCTGCAAATTATTAATAAACTTATTAACAATTCAAATTGAATAACGCATATAATATTAATTTTATTACGCTGTTTAATAATAAATGCCAAGAAACATTGTTTTTAAATCTATCAACATTATTTGAATGGAAAAAGTGAACCCTGTCATTGATCAAAGCTGGAAAGATGAACTTAAAAATGAATTTTGCAGTGATTATTTCGCTAAACTAAAAACATTTCTTAAGGAAGAAAAAAGCAAATATGCCGTTTATCCGCCAGGCAGGTTTATTTTTAATGCTTTTAACAATACTCCTTTTTATGATGTAAAAGCTATTATAATTGGCCAGGATCCGTATCATGGTAAAAATCAGGCTCATGGGCTGTGTTTTTCTGTTCAAGACGGCATTGCTCATCCGCCATCTTTAATTAATATTTTTAAAGAATTAAAAGATGACATTGGTTGTAAAATACCAAAAAGCGGCAATCTTGAGAAGTGGTCAAAACAAGGTGTTTTGCTCTTAAATGCAATACTTACGGTTAGAGAAGGGCAAGCCGGTTCACATCAAAATCAGGGATGGGAAATCTTTACAAATGCTTCAATAAAAGCTTTATCTAGCAAAAGAGAAAATCTGGTATTTCTATTATGGGGAAAATATGCACAAGAAAAGGAATTACTTATTGACGCAACCAAACACAAAATTTTTAAATGCGGACATCCCTCACCAATGAGTGCTAATAAAGGTTTATGGTTTGGTAATAAACATTTTTCGAAAACTAACGAGTTTCTAAGAAGTTGTAATATTTCAGAGATTGACTGG
>CAZELC010000414.1:0-2416 GCA_964512865.1 uncultured Bacteroidales bacterium | reverse complement strand
CTTTTAAAGTTCTTTTGATTGAAAAAGATATTAATAGTCCAGATTTGTTTAAAATTCATCATCTTTCTTCAAAAAATATAGGTAATTTTACGGGATATAGATTTAAATGGGCAGAAAATAAAAATGTTCCGAACCCCAATTTTTTCAACTCTATTCCTATTCCTTTATCAGATTATGATTGCTATCAAGAAACATATAATTTTTTAACAAAAGATGACCGTTTCGCCCCAGGGGCATTTAAACCCGGTAAGTTTAAAGATATTAAACAATTTCAATTTATTAAAAATGAATATTAATTATTCTACAATCATTTTATGAGTAACAGAATAATCACCAGCTTTAATAGTATAATAATAAACTCCTGATGATAAATTGCTACCATCAATATTGAAGTTATAAGTTCCTGCATTTACAGTACCTTTAGTTGTTTCATAAACTTTCTGTCCAACCAGGTTGCAAATACTCATTGAAAGGTTAGCTCTCTCTGAAAGATTAACTGTAACAACAGAAGTATTGCTGAATGGGTTAGGATAGTTTTGAGATACTGATGCAATGTTGTTGTTAATGTCATTAATACCTGCGCCAGATACATTTACAATAGCTCCTTTTAAATAATGGAACGTAACTTCAGTTATTGTGTTAGTTGGATCCATTTTCATATAACATAACGGAACTTCGAATTCGTTATTGCCATTGTCAAAAGCATAATATGAAGCAGAGCCCATATATGCACAACCATCAGCTAAAGTACCTGTAGTAACATTTGAAGATTCTGTAAGTGCCGGAAATACTTCATGATCAGTAACTTTAAAGCCTCTCATATGAATATCAGGATAATAGTTATCGGTAGTGCCAGTGTAATTTACAGTATCCGTATCAAGCCATGTAAAGAACATTGCAGTTCCTTCCATATCAGTTGCCACTTGTGGTCTTGAATCTTCTGTGATTTGATTAGCAGTTCCTGCAGCGAACGTACCACGAAATCTTTGATTATAATCTAAGAATCTAGCATCCCAGTTAGTTCCGCCATCTGTAGAATATACAGCAGCCTGACAAATATAACCAGGAGCAGTAGGAACTGACCAGGCATCACCAGCAACGCAAACAGCCATACCCATATAAGGGTTACCATCACGGTCAACAGCTAAATCTAATTGGAATCCTGGTGATAATAAATAGTTGCTGTCTGGTGATAAAGCTTGTTTTAATTCAGGAAGATTGCTTAAATCAACACGGATAGGACCAGTCCAGTTTGCACCACCATCTACAGTTTTATAGAGTATAGGATAGTAGCATGAGTCAGGCATCCATGTAAAATCATCATGACCGATAAATGCCATATAACCAACTTGTCCATCAGGAGCGAAAGCTATTCTGTTATCTGCACAATAAACTATTGTAGCATCAGTAGCATCTCCAGAAAAAGGAATATTTAATATAGTACGTGTAATATCAAAATCATTTGTAGTGCTGTTCCATACACCTTTTGTTACAATCATACCTTTGTAATGGCCATAACCAGTAGCATCAAGAGAATCTGATGGCTCAATTGCCCAGATTGTACCTTGTTGTGTTACATGGTAAGCATTAGGAATAACATGCCAGATATTATTTTCAGATGACATAAGGCTGGTTTGTGTTGCAGCAGTGGTGCCATCAAGTTTTTTTACACCATAGCACATACCACCCCAGTTGCTGTTGGTATTATCAAGTGTTGGCGCCATGTATGAAAAATAAGCATTTTTTGGATCAGTGTTGTTTAATGGGTTATAAATTAATCCCTGGGGATATCTGGCACCAAAATGTGTAACATTATCAGGACTATAAGCCGGACCTTGGTTTACACTCCAGGTAGTCCCTTTATCGGTTGAAAGATCATACTGGATATAACCGCTTCCGGGATTAGTGCTTGCTCTGTGTGAAAATGCTACAGAACCAATATTGTCATCAGCCCAAAGGTAAGTTCTGCCCCCACCATAAAAACCAAAAGCATTACCTGAAGTTCCCATAGTAACGTCAGTAATGCTGTTAGTAGTTTTAGCAGCATTATTCTTTTTTTGGAAACTTTTAGTAATAGGTGTTTGATTGGTTGATAAATCTAATTTCATAACGGGGCTATATTTTGCAGTAGGTCCGTTATAGTGTGCAACATGTTTTTTTACTTGTGCACTTACCGAAACTGCAATTCCAATTGCAAGCGTAAACAGTAAGAATTTTTTCATAAGTGTTGGATTTTGATTAATAATTTATTTAATTGGTTTTTTTTAAATGTAACTTGATTGCAAAAATAATAAATTCTTATAAACGAAAAAATATTTTATGCTTTTTTATAATATTAATCATGTAAAAAATTATTAAAGTTGAATTTATACTCGTTCTTATCAGGTTTGCAAAGGCAAAACTGTTTAGAACGAGT
>CAZELC010000413.1:0-2417 GCA_964512865.1 uncultured Bacteroidales bacterium | reverse complement strand
TTTTGTCCTCAATTCCAATAAAATACTCGTCATTAATTTCAGCCCAAATATCAATGTTATTCCATTGTCTGCCCGCTTCAACTTTGTTTATTTGAAAGTCAGGTTTTTGTTTAAGTAACAACCTTACAAAGTCTTTTGCAGTTTCGTTTAAGTGTTGGTCATGTTGGCTGTGGTCTTTGTCAGCCCACTGTAATAACCAAGTAAAGAAGCCGTCTTGCGACAGCTCCTTCGTGGCTAGTCTAAAAATGTTTGGTTTAATCATCTCGCAGATTTTTCGCTAATCTTTTTACATTTTTTATCATACGTTCTTAACCAAGGACCTTCTAATGTTGTAAAAGTTTGTCCTGCTGCTGTACGAACTGTTTTGTTGCTAGAGGACATTTCAGAAATCTTTTTACATTTTTCATCATACAACCTTATCCAAGGACCTTCGAGGGTTACGAAAAAGTCGGAACCAATGCCAACAAGTTCTTTGTTTGAAGAAGACATTTCAGAAATCTTTTTACTTTTTTCATCATAGACCCTTAACCAAGGGCCTTCATTTTGAACATTTGAAATTGCCATAATTATTTTGTTTAAATTTTAATGCCTACTCTAATCGGTTTTCGGCTTCTCCGTTTGAAACTGCAAATGTAGGATGTCAGTCCGTCAAAATATGTCGCTGTCAATATGTACAGTCTTTTTTCTAACATAGCAGGTAACGGTCGAGGCTTGCTAACGGCGGGGCGAATCGAAGCCGTTTCCTGTCCGAATACACCGCCGCTTGATAAAAGAACTGCACTGTCCTAAAACCCCGCTGCCCCGCTGGTAGCAAGCCTTTGTTAGCAACTGATCGTTTTTATTTCATGTCATTCTTTGCGTCTTTCGCATAAAGTTCAAGAATGTCTTTAACCATGTTATTATCAATTTTCCTCATACTTTTCCCGATGTCTTTTCTCATTGATAATACTATGTCTGCATAGTCATCTTGCCATTTTTTTGTTTTAATAATTTTTTTTGTCTTATAATATTTGTCATGAAACTCTGCAATTTTTTTTAACACCTTTCGATTAGCATAAAGACATAGTTTTTCAACTGAACCTGAATATTCCATGTCGATTTTAGCGTCAGGATGATCGTCATCTATTTGATTACTGATCGAGATATACTCTAAATATAAGTCAGCCTTATATTTTCTTTTCTCTCTTGAAACATCTTGGATCTTATTAAAAACGAAACCAATAACTACAATAAGTACAGAAACGACAATTGTCAATAATTGCAACCAAATTGTCAAATTAGCAGTGTCCATAATAAACTATTTTGCTTTTCTGAAAATAAATATAAATGTTGCTTCGCCACCAAAACCAAAACTATTTTCCATATGCCAACCTTTTTTTTCCATTGAATTCATTGCATCAACCGTACTATTTACATTTAAAAGACTTAAAAGGTCTTTTTTCTCTTGGTTGGGTGAGAAAGGAAAATCCTCAGTTTTATTGTTTCCATAATAGACTCTTAAGAATTTGTACATACCATTTGATACCATCATTGCATATTCATCGCTTGGTTTAGTCGTTACGGAATCAGTTTTGGTTGTAATCTTCTCATCTGATTGTTTCTGTTGACATGAAGAAAAAAGGATAACAGTAAATCCTAATAAAATTAACGTTTTTAATGTTTTCATATATTTAATATTAGTGGGTTTTCGATTTGTTGCTAACGATTTGCGGCTTTGCAGTGTGCCTGTCTTAGTAAATACTTTATATGTTTGTGAACTTAACCGCATGCTGCAAAGCCGCTGTTAGCACTATGTTGCAATGTCGTCCGTTAATTTCCGTAAAATTCTGCAAACGTCCGTTAAAGTTACGACTTTTTAATTTTATATTCATTAGAAAAAATCACTCTTTTATAATCATTATCTCCAAATGAATTTAGTATCATGCAAATTTCACAACCACTTGCTCTCAATAATAACTTAGCGTCATTAATTATGTCTTTGTTTATGGTTGATGAAGAGACAATTTTAACTAATACTTTCTGCTCAATAAAAAAGTCGGCAATCAAATATCCAATATGTTTGCTACGATAAATTAATTCAACAGAAAAGTTTCTTTCGATATTTAACTTATTATGCTTAAATTCAATTTCCAGTGCGTTTCCGTAAAATTCCGATGAAAGTCCGTTAGGTAGTATCTTATTAACGGCAAAGAAACTTTTTAGAATTTTCTCTGTAATATTTTCATGAATAAGTTTCTCTGCCATAGTCAGTTTAAACCGTAAAAGTCCGTAAAAGTCCGTTAAATAATATTTCTTTCTGCTATAATCTGCATTTCTGTTGAATTAATCTTTGTCGTTGTCTGTAATTAAATTGCAATTAGTGCTAACGTTCTCGGGCTTGGTTTTCGGGCGGCTGCCGGAGGCAGCTGGTTAAAACT
>CAZELC010000412.1:0-2419 GCA_964512865.1 uncultured Bacteroidales bacterium | reverse complement strand
GTTTTAACCAGCTGCCTTCGGCAGCCGCCCGAAAACCAAGCCCGAGAACGTTAGCGTTCATTGTAGAAACAAAAATCAATTTTCAAAACGAGTTATTAACTATAAATCCGTCATAAGGAGCGGATGTAAAAACAAAAGAAATGAAAAGCATATTTTTGGGAGCATGTATAATGCTTATATTTCTTGCAGATGTTAAGGCACAGGAAAAAATGAAGATTGCTGTAATGGATTTCAAACCAGGAGTTGGTGTGACTGAAGCAGAAGTAAATGGGTTGTCTGAGATGCTTATTACGGCCTTATTTGAAACAAGTAAATTAACTATTGTGGAGCGTACACAATTAGATAAAGCAATTATTGAACAGGGATTTCAAAAATCGAATCTAAGTGCGGGAGAAATTGCAAAAGTCGGTAAAATACTTGGTGTAAAATCGGTTTTAGTTGGTACGGTAAATTTTATAGCTACAGAAAGAACCACTGAGCAGGTTAAAACAGGAATGATAACAGGCGAATACAATATTGATGTTCGTATTGTAGATGTAGAAAGTGGAGAAATCGTGTCTTCGGCAGGTGTAACTAAAACAACTTCTAAAACATATCGTGATTTAATGCCTACATTAGCTGAAAATCTTACAAAAAAATTAATTTCTTCTGACGACGGGCAAGTGATAAAGCTTCTTGGGTATTTATATGTGTTTCCTGAAGATATTGGAATGTGGACATACGAAGATGCATTAAAAATATGTGCGAATGTTAATGCAAGTAATTTATATGGCTATAATGATTGGAAAATACCAGCTATTTCTGAATTGCAGCTTATATATACTTACAAAAGCAAATTTGAGAACTTGCAAATTGGCCTTAATTGTTGCGATGGAATCTATTTGTCAAATGATAAGCATTTATCCAGCAGCGGAACATATTCTGGGCAAAAATGTTTTTCTATGGGTTGTGGAAATGCCTTATATTATTATAAAACAAGTTCTGGCTGTTGGGAATCATCTTCCATTTCAAAAGATTTAAAAGCAAATATTAGATTAGTTAGAACGGATAAAAAAAACTAGGCAAGCCCCCTAACGTGGCAATTTACATTTTAAACTAAAAATCATTGCATTAAATACTTTTTTCTTTGCCATTTTAAATTATTTAATAATTTTGAATAATTAATGTTTGGCGATATTAACTATACCTATACAATCAAAAATGTAACATTTAGGATGATTTTATCATTAGGATATAAGAGTTAGCGTTCATTGTAAAAAGACAATACAGACGACAGAATGAGAAAAGAATTTTTGCTGCATAAAGACAAAGAAGAAAAATGAAAAACGCCCACGCACAAAACTGCACATTTGCAATTAGCACATATGAAACTCAACCAGGGTTTGCAAAATAGTTGTTTTTTACTAACGTCCCCATGCCTTCCATCAATCTAAATGTTTACATGATAGTTTTTAGTCAAAAACTGTCGTTAAAACGAATTAAATTATAATTTTGACAATGATAAAACTTAAGTAGTAAATGACGGTAAAGACAGAAACAAAACAGTTTCAATATGAAATACAAGCCTATCAGGAAGACTGTGTAAATAATATTATCAGTCTTTTTGAAAGTTTACGCCAAAAAGAAAAATTTGACGATGTACTGACGGCACATCATAATAAAAACAAATACAAATTTCCAGTTCAAGACAACAATAACATTGATATAATGATGGAAACGGGAACAGGAAAAACGTTCACGTTTATCAAAACCATTTTTGAACTGAGCAAAAACTTTGGCTACAAAAAATTTATCGTTCTTATTCCAACCGTTCCAATTCGTGAGGGAACAAAAACAAACTTAGAGGACACCAAAAATTACTTTAAAAGTTTCTACGCCAACGAAAGAGAAAAGGAAATTGAAACCTTTGTTTACGAAGGAGGAAATCTTTCAGCCGTTAGACAATTTATCGGCACTTCGCATCTGTCGGTTTTGGTAATGACACCAAGCTCGTTTAATAGCCGTGACAACATTCTGAATCGTCCGTTAGAACGAGAGATGAACGCACCTGAATTATATGCAACTAACCAAGAACCGCCAAAATCGTATTTGGAATGTTTGAAACGTCTTAATCCAATTGTGATAATGGACGAACCTCACCGCTTTGAGGGCAATGCTTTTAAAACTTATTTTGAGGGGTTTGACAATTACTATTTACGTTTTGGAGCAACGTTTCCAAAGAAAACTGGCAGCTTGCCTTTATCCAACGTGGCGTATGTATTAGACAGCATTTCTTCTTTCCGTCAAAGTTTGGTTAAAAAAATTGTGGTTTACACACAAGACGTAATCGAAAATACAGATACACTCATCGGCATTGAAAAAGTTGGTTCTAAAAATATAGCGCATGTAAGTACTTTAACTAACGGAATTATTGCCAGAC
>CAZELC010000411.1:0-2433 GCA_964512865.1 uncultured Bacteroidales bacterium | reverse complement strand
TAATTTTTCTCCAGCTAATTCTGAACCCCCAAACAGATCTGTTATATATGTCCAATCAGCATCTGTAGAAACATGCCATCCAGTTGGACATAACTTACCAGTTTCCACTGCATACCAATTATACAATGCTCCATATGGAATGGCATAAGTATTTTTGTTATTGTTAGGCCAACAAAATGCAGGTTTCATTTGTACTTGATTATTAATCCATTCACCACCTTCAGAAATGTTTAGAATTGATGTACCATCGTTATATTTAATTGTTCTTAGATTTTCTTTCATCCAAGTTTGAGATCCAATTAATACAGTATTATAGCTATTTCCATCAATATCTGTAACCTTTGCGGGAGTTTTAAATGTTACCTGAGTACCATATTGAGTTCCGATACTGTTTGTTGCATATGCCCTTGCGTAATATGTAACATTAGGGGTAAGACCACTTATTGATCCAAGATAAACTCCTGTACCAGTTCCATTAGTCGTCTTATTGTCGGAAATTGTTGGATTTGAGGTCGTACTCCAACAAATTCCTCTTGCGGTTACTGTTTTACCTCCGTCTTGAGAAATGTTCCCGCTTACATTAGCAGATGTCGAAGAAATAGCAGTAGCCTCATTAGTTGACAGTGTTGGAGCTGTAAAAATAGTACTGAATTCCAACTGATTTCCATATGAAGTTCCTGAGGGATTTGTTGCGTATGATCTGACATAATACACAGTTCCTGGAGTCAATCCAGTTATTGAGCTACTGAAATTTCCAGTACCAGATCCGTTAATTGTCTTACTGTTTGAAATTGTAGGATTTTGAGAAGTACTCCAGCAGATTCCACGAGCTGACACAATTTGTCCCCCATCATTCGTTACATTACCACCACTTGAAGCGGTAGTTGCAGTAATTTCTGAAATTGTATTTGTAGTGATAGTAGGTGTAGTCACTAGGGTTTTAAATGAAATTTGATTCCCATATGATGTCCCAGCACTATTAGTAGCAAATGCCCTCAGATAGTATGTTGTATTTGGTAACAAGCCACTAATTGGACTTGCATAACTTCCAGTACCTTCTCCATTTAGTGATTTACTGTCAGTTATGGTTGGATTCTGATTTGTATTCCAACAGACTCCTCTTGCAGTTATTGTTAGACCTCCATCACTTGTTATATTACCACCACTATTTGCTGTTGTAGCCGTAATATCAGATGCAGTAGTTGTTGTTACAATTGGAAGAGTTGTAGAAGTATTAAATGTGATCTCATTACCATAAGATGTCCCTGTTGTGTTTGTAGCATAAGCCCTTATATAGTATGTAGTTCCCGGTATTAAATTAGTTATTGAGCTAGTATAAATCCCGATACCTGTCCCATTTGATGTTTTATTGTTTGTGATTGTTGGATTTGGACTTGTATTCCAACATACTCCCCTTTCTGTAACAGAAGCTCCTCCGTCACTTGAGATAATTCCCCCGCTAGTTGCAGATGTTGAAGAAACACTCAGGATATCTATTGTTGTTAGAACAGGAAGAACGCTTGTAGTTGTGAATGAAACCTGATTACCATAAGCAGTCCCAACAATATTTGTTGCATATGCCCTAACATAGTATGTGACACCTGGAGTTAATCCAGTAATAGAACTTGTAAAACCACCAGAACTATTTCCGTCAGATGTTTTATTGTCCGAAATAGTGGGATTTTGATTTGTATTCCAACAGACTCCTCTTGCAGTTATAGCCACTCCTCCATCATTTGTTATGGAACCTCCACTCATTGCAGATATTGAAGTTATGTTTGATGAAACCGATGTTGAAATTGTAGGAAGAACTTTCGGTGGTTCTTTTTTACAACTAGTCATAACATTGGAAAGAAGACAGAAAATCGCGAATAAACTTAAAATCTTGTTCATTGTTATATAGTTTATTGTTTTGTATTATACTTAGTCCTAACAAGGGTTTCAGAAGAAAGTCCGTGTTGTGTATTGTGCTGATTATCAAAGTTAAAAAATATTATCCAAATACAAATCGATAATAATGTGTTTTTTACATTTATTATAGACTAATTTAATTCAGTGTTTAAATAATAGTAATTCGAATAATTTGAATGAATTAATTTTATCAGACGTCTTATAACTAAAGTTTCCCACATAGCTAAATAATTAAAAAGGCCAGATTTCGCAGATCTGGCCTTTTTAATTTAGTAATTATATTAATCTCTGATTATCAAATAAATAGATGTCAAATAAAATTGCAGGGACGGATAATTATTTGTAAATTTGTTCGGCTAAAAATCAGATAAACAAGTAATTAACACCCCCCTGCAATGATATCAAAGATAGAAAGTCTAAGCGAGATTTCAAATTTATATTCAGACCCAGAGTCTGTCTGTAATTCAATCAACATCATTCTAAAACGGATAAATCTCTCCTCGGCATTAGTAAGCGGCAAGG
>CAZELC010000410.1:0-2437 GCA_964512865.1 uncultured Bacteroidales bacterium | reverse complement strand
CTATTGAGTGTAAATCTTCAGGAACACCATGTGCTTTTATTTTCAAAACATCAATTGAACAGCATCTGGGAGAAATTTCATTTTTTAAAGTTATCTCCGGTGAAATTACCGAAGCAATGGACATGTATAATCCTACAACTTCAACTAAGGAAAGAATTTCGCAAATATTTGCAATATGGGGAAAGAACCGTGAAAAAGTTGAAAAAGCAGTTGCAGGTGATATTGTTGCTACAATTAAACTGAAAAACACTTATACTAATAATACACTTAACTCGCCTAAAGAACCTGATACAGAAATTGCTCCTATTGTATATCTTGAGCCTAAACATCGTGCTGCTGTAAAAGCAGTTAATCAGTCTGATGATGAAAAGCTTGGCAGTATATTAAATGATATGAGAAAGGTCGACCCTACACTCATTCCAGAATATTCAAAAGAATTGAAACAGCTTATTCTTAACGGACAAGGCGAACTTCATCTTACTATTGCAAAATGGCTTATTGAAAAGGTAAATAAAATAGAAATTGAATATTTCTCTCCAAAAATCCCTTATCGTGAAACTATTACCAAATCTGCAAAATCAATGTACCGTCACAAAAAACAATCAGGTGGTGCAGGTCAGTTTGGTGAAGTTCACATGATGATAGAGCCTTTCTATGAAGGCATGCCTGACCAGAAAGAATTCCCGGTAAGAGGAAAAGATATTCATAAACTCGATTGGGGTGGTGTTCTTGTTTATCAGAACTGTATCGTTGGTGGTGCTATTGATGCACGTTTCCAACCGGCTATCCTCAAAGGTATAATGGAAAAAATTGAAGAAGGTCCTTTAACCGGATCTTACGCTCGTGATATCGTTGTAAGTATTTATGATGGTAAAATGCACCCGGTTGATTCAAATGAAATCTCTTTTAAACTTGCAGGTAGAAATGCATTCAGGGAAGCATTTAAAAATGCAGGACCAAAAATTCTTGAACCTATTTATGATGTTGAAGTTTTTGTTCCGGAAGATAAAATGGGTGATGTTATAACTGACCTTCAAAGTAGAAGAGCAGTAATTATGGGAATGGAAAGCGAAGGTAATTTTCAGGTAGTTAAAGCTAAAGTTCCTCTTGCCGAAATGAACAGATATTCAACTGCATTAAGTTCAATTACAAGTGGTAGAGCTACTTACGGGCTTAAATTTGCCGAATATACTCAGGTTCCAGGTGATGTTCAGACCCAGTTGCTTAAAGCTTATGAAGAGCAAGAAAAAGACGAAGAATAGTATTCATTTACATTATAATAAAACCTGTTCGGACTCCGGGCAGGTTTTTTTTTAAATAAAAACATTAACTTTGCCCTCAAACAGTTTGCATCCGTAATTAATGAAAATAATTGATTTCTATATTATCAAGAAATTCCTAAGCACTTTTTTTCTTTCTATTTCGCTGATTATCATAATAGTGATTATTTTCGACATTTCTGAAAACATTGATGATTTTGTGGATAAACAAGCACCTTTATTTGATATTATTTTTGTTTATTACTTGAATTTCATTCCATATTTTGTGAATTTATTCATGCCACTATTCACGTTTATTGCAGTTATTTTCTTTACTGCAAAAATGGCATCAAACACCGAAATAGTTGCAATTTTAAGTAGTGGGATCAGCTTTCGTCGATTATTAGTTCCCTATATTATTTCTGCACTGTTTTTAACCGGAATTTCCTTTTATCTCTCAAACTTCCTGATTCCCTACACTAACAGGAATATGATCAACTTTAAGAATACTTATATAAAGAACAAGTTTACTAATGGAGATCAAAACATCCACATGCAGGTTAATCCGGGAGTTTTCACTTATGTAGAAAGCTACAATGTTGATAATAATGAAGGTAGAAATTTTACACTTGAAAAATTTGAAAAAGGTAAAATGGTTTATAAATTAAGTTCAACAAGTATTATATATGATAGCACTTCAAAAAAGTGGACACTGCATAATTATTATGCAAGATGGATAAATGAAATGCAGGAAAAACTTACAAGTGGTATTAAAAAGGATACAGTGATTAATATGTTACCTTCTGATTTTCTGCGTAAGACTGATAATATTGAAATTATGAACTTTTCCCAACTTAGAAAATTTATTGATGAAGAAAAAATGAAAGGTTCTGAGAATATCAGGTTTTATGAAGTGGAGAAGCACAAGAGAATTGCGTTTCCACTTGCATCACTTGTATTGACACTTATTGCAGTTTCAGTTTCAAGCCGTAAAGTCAGAGGTGGAATTGGAATACATATAGCTTTCGGTTTATCAATTACCTTTTCTTATGTTCTTTTCATGAAAATAACCGAAACCTTTGCTACTTTTGGGAATCTGCCGCCTTTTCTCGCTATATGGATACCAAATTTTATTTATCTTATATTAGGCATTTATCTAATTTATAAAGCCCCAAAAT
>CAZELC010000409.1:0-2444 GCA_964512865.1 uncultured Bacteroidales bacterium | reverse complement strand
AACCAATTAATCATCTTAAATTTGCTCTCGCATGTTAATAGCACAACGGGTTAAAGATTAATAATTTAATACACGATTATGAAAAACTTATTCCGAATGAAATTTCAGATTCTTGCTCTAATAATTATGCTTTCAGGTCATGATTTGTATTCACAGTGGAATTATGGCAATCCGTTTTCAAATCTTCCACCGTCATCAGGATATAAGCAGGTTCAAAACAAACAACTTACAACCTTTATGTATGATTCCATCAGCAAGCCTTATCCTACAAATTCATGGTTTACTAATCTTATTTTGCCTTATGGTGCTTATGGAACTACAAACCCGCTTGATTATAATAAAGTTGGTTTTTTTGGCGCTTATCCTTATCCGTATTGCGTCGGCTTTGCATGGAATCACCCGGCTAATCTTAAAACATCACCATATAAGTTATTAAAAGTCGAATATGGCCCATACAGAGTAACCAACTTTAACGATACAGGCACAGTATCAGTTACTTGGCCTAATGCCCAGGTAATGTATATTGGCACAAGAGATACAAATAATATTAAACCATTTCTTGCTAAATATGATGACCTTTCTGCTACAATCAGATGGAGAAGTACTGTTAATCCCTCAGCCGGTTATATGGAAGCGCCAATTGTTCGAGGAATGCCTTATATTAGTATGTATTATAGCAATTTCAGACCATATATTGCCATCCCTTCGCCAAGTTTAATTTCAGTAAACGGTGTTACAATCAATGGTGTTAATGATTCAATTGTCACAACAGGTAAAAAGTTCGAATTACTTCTTAATGGTGATACTGGAACACTGCACAGACAGACTTGGATATTGTATTCTTCACAAACTATCAGCCTGAAATGTAAAACTAATATGATAATTTGTACCGATGCCGGTTATGAAGGATATATTCGTCTTGCTTATGTTACAATATCAGGATATGATCCAAATTACTCGGATGCACCACAACGCATTCAGCTGTTAGATAAATACTCTAAGTTTGTGCCTACAGGAGGGACATTTAATGCTTCAATAGGTTCTGATACGACACATGCTGCAATGAATTTTAACTTTGTCACAAATCAACCGGCAAACGATTCACTGCTTATGATGGCGCTGCCACATCATATATCAATGCTTTCAAACAATATGACATCAGTGCTGAAATTCAAATGTAACAAAGGCCAGATGACAGAAGTATATGGAAAAACATGGAATATGACCGAAACAATGCCTGAGATTTCATGGTATTCTCCTGACGGAGGATTAAATAATGTACCTGTGGCTTACCGCGACACTTTACTTGGACACCTGAAAGATGATATAAACTCGTATTGTGGAACAAGATTACAACCTGTTCATGATGGAACAAATACTCCGGCTTCTGATATGTACAGCTTTGGAAAGACATCCGCAAAAATAGCCAGGCTTGCAATAATAGCTGATGAGCTTTCACAATGGTATCCGGTATGCGACACACTTGCTGCTGCCGTAAGAGATACATTAAAATACTATCTTAACGAATATCTTAAAGGTAAAGGAAATCCACACCTTATTGGGTTAAATACACCTGATTCTATATTTTATGATAATCTTTATGGCGGAATGATATCAAGCCTTTCATATAAAGACGGTTACTTTAACGATTTCGGAAATGCATTGTACAATGACCATCATTTCCATTACGGGTACTTTATGTACACAGCAGCTGTGATAGCTAGAAAAGATGCTACCTGGGCAGCTGATTATAAAGAAAAACTGCTCGCATTAACCAGAGATATTGCTAATCCTTCATCAACAGATATGTATTTTCCAAGAAACAGGATACTTGACTGGTACGATGGTAATTCATGGGCTAAAGGAATGGAAGGAACAGGAGCAGGTAGAAATCAGGAAAGTTCAAGTGAGGCTGCAAATGCATGGTACAGCACTTATCTGTACGGGCTTGCAACCGGTAACCAGAATATTAAAAATACAGGAAAAATAATGCTTGCATCAGAAATAAGAGCTGCAAAATACTATTACCATATTGATAGCTTAAGCACCATTTATCCTTCTTCATATACAAATCATTGGAAAATAGTAGGAAATCTCTGGAATGCTTCCATTGACAATCAAACATTTTTTGGAAAAACACCAAGATACGTCTATGGAATTCATATTATTCCTGTTACTCCTTTAACAAGAAAGCTTTGGGAACCTTCTTACGGCGGTTATATTTACCGACATACACCAATGGGAACAGATTCTGTTTTTTATCCACTTCATACTTCAACAAGTGTAAAAAACTGGACGACAATTTGTTTCCCAATACAGGCAATGGCAGATAAAGACAGAGCACTTGCTTACTTTCACACTTACTATAATTTTACTGGTAATTTTGATGGAGGAGCAAGTAAAACAAATACTTATTATTGGCTGATAACTTATAAATTTGATTT
>CAZELC010000408.1:0-2464 GCA_964512865.1 uncultured Bacteroidales bacterium | reverse complement strand
GGTAAGGATACTTTAGTAAAATGCTCTCGAAACGCCTTATTTTAATGCTAAGTTTTTAACAATATACGTGATTTATTAACAAAATAGCATATTTTAAGATAAAACACTTGACATTTGTTTGATAATGCTTATATTTGCGCCAGTGTTAAATGTTAATCAATTAAAATTTAAAAAAAATGAACAAAGCACAATTAATCGACGCAATGGCAGGCGATGCCAAATTAACAAAAGCTGATGCAAAAAAAGCATTAGACGCTTTCGTAAAAGCTACAGCAGTTGCTCTTAAAAAAGGCGAAAGAGTAGCATTAGTAGGTTTTGGATCTTTCTCAGTAGCTAAAAGAGCTGCAAGAAAAGGCCGTAACCCACAGACTGGCAAAGAAATTAAAATAGCTGCTAAAAAAGTTGTTAAATTCAAAGCTGGTAGCGAATTGGCATCAAAAGTTAAGTAACATTGTTCGATGCTTAAGAAAAAGTCCCGGTATAATATCGGGACTTTTTTATTTACACACATTAGTAAAATGGAATTATTTAAATTAAACCACAAAACACAAAAACAGCTTCTGGATTTCCTTTTTCAATTCATTACAGATGATCGCAAAAGTCGCTTTCTGGAAGTCATTGATCTGCGTACACGATATTTAACCGTTGTGCTGGAAGATATATTTCAGCCTCATAATGCTAGTGCTGTTCTTCGAAGTTGCGACTGCTTCGGGATACAAAATGTCCATATTATTGAAAATAAATATAAATATAATGTAAATCCGGATGTCGCCTTGGGCTCACCAAAATGGCTTGATTTATACAGATACAACAAAACTGATTTTAACACAGTTGAATGCTTAAAGCAACTTAAAAAAGATGGTTATCGCATTGTTGCAACAACACCGCATAAAAACGATTGCCTGATTGAAGATCTTCCGATTGATAGTAAAACTGCTCTTGTTTTTGGAACAGAATTGAATGGTCTTACTGATGCTGCAATTGAAATGTCGGATGCTTTTGTGAAGTTGCCAATGTTCGGGTTTACCGAAAGCTATAATATTTCCGTCTCAGCAGCCCTTTCTCTTTATGAGCTGACAAAACGATTGAGGAATTTTGTTAAAGGTTGGGAATTAAATGAAAAAGAAAAAACAACAATTCTTATCAACTGGTGTCTGAATTCAATAAATAAATCAGATATGCTTCTTCGAAAATTTTTTGACGAAAAATAAGAAGCAAATTGTCGCAAATCAATTTAGTTTAAAATACTTATAAAATTAATAATTTCTGAAATCTTGTTTTGTAAGAACCGTGTCTTAGAAAACATAATAATACAAAGATTTGCGACAATTGTACTCCTTTGAATATTGATTTAATTTGTCCTGATTTTTACATTATAACTCCCTGTGTTGGCTGCATTATAAACAGTTTCGTATATTGATATATAAATGAAACCGGAAGCTGATGCAGAGCCTTTGTAATTGGAACCTGCTTTTAGCATCTGACCATTTTCACCAATCTTGAATATCAGATTTCCGTAGGTAGGGTAGGTGGATGTGTAGTTGTATTCATTATCATAATCGTAGTTTGAAGCAGCTACGGCGCCATCAGGTTTGTATTTTCCGTTTGAAAGGCTTGCCAAAACAATTTCACCGGTTGCAGTAATAGTTATTCTTTGACCGGTTTTGACATAAATATTTGTCTTAAGCCATCCTCCTGCAGTATTTCCTGAAATATGTTTTGATGCTTGAAGTACATAGCTAACCTCGTTTTGACTGTCACCCTGATAAAAAACATCTATATTTTTTATTTTATCTTTAGGGACTTCAAGTGTTCCATATTCTGTTTTCAGGCTGACGCTTTTTATGGAGCAAATGCCACCCATTTTGTAGATATTATCTATTGTAATTATATCATCATCAGTAAACTGATCTGTAACATTATATTTTGATTTAAGTTCATTTAAGGCATTTTCTCCTGTAAATTCGTCGTATGTAGAAGGAACGTAAGCCGAATCTGACAAAAGTTCTTCAATAACCGGTATTGCACCAATACCTGATGTGCAAATGTCGGAATATGCTTTTTTTCTGTTAGTCTCGGTAGGGTTATTCAACTCGTTAAGCATTTTTCTGTACTTTTCTTTATTTGCTTTGTCAGGTTGAACGCCAAAAGTAATTGATGAAACATTTTTCATTGGAAAAATAAGTTTTCCATAAGATGTGTTTAATTCAACACTGTTAATTTGTGATGTGCCGCTTATCACACTTCCATCTCTAAGTGATAATTTGAACTCAACTGCACTTTTATTTTGCGCAAATAACGAAAAACTCATCATTGTTAAAAATGTGAGCATAAATAATTTTGTTTTCATTTTCATAATAGATTAATTTAAATTTGGTTTTCGGAAAAAAAAAGACGCCGATTTTGCAATTTTTATACCATCTTTTTTCAAAATAATACACTAAATTAATTATAAATTTTTACT
>CAZELC010000407.1:0-2467 GCA_964512865.1 uncultured Bacteroidales bacterium | reverse complement strand
CTGCTGTATCAACAGTAACAATATTATCCTGTTTTGTCTTTTTCATTTATATTAAAATAAGTTTTAAAATGCAAAGATTAATTTGCAAATGTAATATTTAGATTATTACTTTTTAAATATTAGCCATTGTAATTTTGAAAAATGAATAAGGTTTTTAATCCGGGCAACCAAATACAGAAAAAAGATGTCAATTAAACTGTAAAAAATTATTAAGTTTTTGTATTTTTGTATATTGTAAAAAATTTTTATATGAGAAAAATAATTACCTTGCTGATTGTTTTTATAGCATTTGTTAATAATATTAATGCTTCTCACGTTGCGGGATGTGACCTTTCTTACACCTGTATTGGAGGAAATACTTATCAGATAACCTTGACTTTTTATCGTGACTGCTCCGGTGTGAGTGCAGATGCTTCTTCAACAATATATTTTAATTCGAGCTGTGGAAGTACATCAGTTACACTTAACCAAATTAGTGGTTCAGGAGCTGAAATTACCTCTGTTTGCCCCGGGCAAACCACATCATGCAGCGGTGGTTCGATGTATGGTTTGCAAAGGTATGTTTATCAAGGCAATATTACTTTATCTCCTTGTGCAGATTGGACTATGTATTATACTATGTGTTGCAGAAATCCTTCTAATACTATTTCAAATGCTACAAGTGCTGATATTTATATTCCTGCAACCTTAAATAGTGTTGCCGCTCCTTGTAATAGCTCTCCAACTTTTTCAAATTCTCCATCAACAATTATCTGTCTTGGACAAAGCTTTTGCTATAACCACGGAGCTGTTGACCCGGATGGAGACTCACTTTCATATTCATTGGTTACACCTTTTGATGATGGGCCAAGTGGCTCTGTGCCTTATGTTACATATTTGTCGGGGTATTCACCAACCCAACCTTTACCATCAAGTCCACCGGTTACAATTGATCCTGCTACAGGGGATATTTGCATGACTCCCACTCAAAATATTACGACTGTTTTTGCTGTATTAGTTCAGGAGTGGAGGGAAGTTAATGGAGTTCAGGTATGTGTTGGTTCTGTACTTAGAGATATGCAGCTTACAGTAATAAGCTGCAACAATCAGCTACCTACTCTTGCCGGAATTAACCCTTCGGCTACTTCATGGAATGCGGCTGATTCAGTATATAAATGGTATATGTGTGCAGGAGAGACCATTGATTTTCCCGTGTACTCCCATGATGGAAATACACCAGCCGAAAATTTGGAATTGACATGGAATAGTGGAATTCCTGGTGGAACCTGGACTGTAACAAATAATAATACCCCTGCTGCCCAAGGTCATTTTTCTTGGACTCCAGGTGTTGCTGATGTAAGTAATGCGCCACATTGTTTTACTGCTACAGTTAAAGATAATCATTGCCCTTATGTTGGTTTACAGGCATTCTCTTATTGTATTTATGTTACGGGGGTTGGAATTGTTCTTAATCCGCCACATGATACAACATTGTGTTCTGGGCAAAATTATACTCTTACTGCTCACCCCGACACTAGTGTTAATAGTGTTCAATGGTCAATAAATGGTTCACCCATAACTCCAACAAATGACACGACATTAATATTAAATACAGGAACGATGGCGCCTGGAGTTTATACAGTCTCGGTTCTTGCAAACGGAGGAATTGCATCCTGTTCAGGAGGTAATTCTGTAAATATTACCATAGGTCCTAATTTAAATTTAACTGTTACTCCGGCAAATCCTTCAATCTGTTTAGGTGACTCAGTTGCTCTTACTGTAAATGGCGGAGGTACGGCAACTTATGTTTGGGACCCGCCAACAGGTCTAAATACAATAAATGGCGCGACTGTAATGGCTTCACCATCAACTCCTACTACATATACTGTGAATGGTGTTAATGGAACAGGTTGTGCAGGCACTGCAACTGTGACTGTTGGAATAAATACAAATTTGACACTTTCTGTAACTCCTCAAAATGCGGAATTATGTACCGGCGGTTCGATAACACTCGATGCAAATGGTGCCATAAATTATGTCTGGTCGCCTCCAACCGGTCTTTCTTCAACCGCTGGATCTTCGGTTATTGCATCACCTGGGGCAACAACAACATACACAGTTAACGGCAATAATAATAATTCCTGTACAGGTTCAACAACAGTTACTGTTTTGGTAGGAGGTATGCCTGAAATTAACTTTACTGCATTTCCTCTTTCCGGTTGTGAACCATTAAGAGTTGATTTTACTGACGCTACAACTCCAATCCCTGATACGTGGTCATGGAATTTTGGAGATCCTCAGACAAATCTGATGAATCATTCAAATATTCAAAATCCGACTCATATTTATCAATATCCGGGAACTTATGGTGTTACGTTAAATGTAACGGCAATGGGAGGATGCAGTGGTACATTATTTATTCCCGACATGATAACGGTTTACCCAATGCCTAATGCATTTTTTGTTGCACAACCTGAAATTGCATCAG
>CAZELC010000406.1:0-2474 GCA_964512865.1 uncultured Bacteroidales bacterium | reverse complement strand
GCTGCCGAAGCAGCTACAAAAGCCAAAAGTGATTTCCTCGCCAATATGTCGCACAAAATCAGAACTCCGATGAATGCTATTATTGGCTTTTCCGAGATTCTTCACTCAAGCATGAAAGACCCTAAACAAATATCACAGGTTAACTCCATCAGAACCAGCGCAAAAAGTTTAATGGGAATAATCAATGACATACTTGATCTTTCAAAGGTTGAAGCAGGTAAAATGAAACTCGAATTTGCACCGGTAAATATAAAAGGCATAATACATGAGATTGAGAGCATTTTCAAAGCAAAAATTGCTGAAAAAGGTCTTGCTATGAAGGTTGTTTATGGGAAGCAGCTACCTTCTACACTGATACTTGATGAGATAAGAATAAGGCAGGTTTTATTGAATCTTGTCGGAAATGCGGTAAAATTTACTGATAAAGGGCATATTAGTATTTTTGTTGACTGCTACTCTAAAAAATCCGATAATCACTTTGTTGACCTTGTATTTAAAGTTGAAGACAGCGGAATAGGAATTCCTCCTGAACAACAGGAATTGATATTTGAGGCATTCAGTCAGGTTAAAGGTCAAAACACCAAGAAATATGGAGGTACAGGATTAGGACTTACGATTACCAAAAGACTTGTCGAAATCATGAATGGAAGCATTGTTTTAAGCAGTAACCAGGGAACAGGTAGTATTTTCGAAGTACATATTCCAAGAATTGAAGTTTCCGAAGAACAAACCATTATCAATTCCGAGAAAATCTTTAATCCAAAATCAGTAAAATTCCATAAAGCTAGAATTCTGATTTGCGACTATAATGAAAATAATCGCGCTTTAATAATTGATCTTCTTGAAAACTCAGAATTAGAAATTTTTGAAGCTGAAAATGGAAAACAGGCAATTCAATATGCAAAAGAATTTCTGCCCGATCTTATTCTTATGGATTTAAAAATGCCTGAAATTGACGGTTATGAGGCAACTAAAATTCTTAAAAACAACAAAATGACAGAGCAAATTCCTGTCATTGCGCTTTCAGCTTCGACTAGCATCGTTAATCAAAAAAGCCTGACAAGTAATATGTTTTCAGATATTGTAATTAAACCAGTAAATATCAATCAACTAATTAAAACACTAAGAAATTTTCTCGATAATACGGAAATTGATATTAAAACAGAAAATGATAATAAAACTGAAAGCTTTGTACTTAAAAAAGAAATGATGGAATTCATGCCGGAAGCAATTGATAAACTTAGTAACTATTTCTTGCGTGAGTCATTGAAAGTTGACGAGGAGCAAAATATTGATAAAATTGAACAGTTTGCCAAGGAAATAATAAGCTTTGGCGAAAAATTCTCTTTAAATACTATCATTTATTTTGGAAATGAGTTATCTTCATACGCAGAAAACTTTGAAATTGATAAAATTTCGGAAAAAATTAAAGAATTACCTTCTGTAATAAATAATATTATTAAAACTGTGGAGGATAAAAAATGAATTTGACAGAAGAAAAAAGATTTAAAGTTTTGATTGTTGATGATAACCCAAAAAACATTCAGGTTATCGGTAATATTTTAAGAGAGGCAAATTATACAATCGGTTATGCAACTGATGGAAAACAGGCTTTAGAGCTTCTTAAAAATAATGAAGATTATGATTTGGTATTACTTGACGTAGATATGCCGGTAATGAATGGTTATGAAGCATGTGTCAACCTTAGAAGAGAAGATAAACTTAAGGAAATCCCCGTTATATTCCTTACAGCATTCAACGACACACAAAATATTATAGAAGGTTTTGAATGCGGTGCGCAGGATTATATTACAAAGCCATACAATGCAAAGGAGTTACTCGTCAGAGTAAACACGCATCTTCAGCTTAAACATAAAAGCGATCAAATAAGATTTATGAATATTATTCTGGAACAAAAAGTTGCAGAAAGAACCAAAGAACTTACTGAAGCTAACGAAAAACTAGCTGTACTCGATAAAACAAAAAATGATTTTCTTGCGCTTATATCGCACGAATTACGCACTCCGCTAAATGGAATAGTAGGTTTTGCTGAAATATTAAAATCTATGGTTAAGGATCCTGAACAAAAAGAGTTTGCAAATTATCTTGTTCAGTCAGCCGACAGGTTAAGCAGGTTTTCTGAAATAGCATTGCTTATCACAAGCCTTAAACTACAGAAATATGATTTCACTGTAGAAGAATACAACCTCGAAATGCTTTTAAAATCAGTGCTGACACGCCTTGAAGAAAAGCTTACTTCAAAGGCAATTAAGATAGACAAGAAGTTTGATACTGAACAGCTTCATATAGCTATGGATGAATCTCTTATAAGATTTTCCTTAAAAGGCATCCTAGAAAATGCAATTCTCTTCTCACCTGCCGGTGAAACCATCGAGATTAGTATTAGTTCGGAAGACAAACATCTAAAGATTTCAATTAAAGATAAAGGTCCGGGATTTTCTAAAGACGCTTTA
>CAZELC010000405.1:0-2491 GCA_964512865.1 uncultured Bacteroidales bacterium | reverse complement strand
AGTATCTCTATATTCGAAACATTTATTCTTTTTAGGATTAAAAAACACCCTTTCGCCAATATATACAGGCGACAGCCAATTCCTATGCTGAAGGTGAATCTTCCATGGGAACTTGATAAATTGTTTTATCTCCCAGTGCGACTTAACTTCTGTTATAACTATTGGTATAATAAATCAAAAAATCAAAACAAAGTAAATTTACTAACAGATGTTTCAGCAAAACAAACCTTTTTATAAGGTCACCATTAAAAATAGTTAAGAAAACATAAGGTTTATTTTGGTATAGAGTTTTTCTAATAACCCATAAATTTTGATATGTTAAAGAAACTTAATTGAGGCAACCATTTTTTTTCATTTATTGTCTATACGCTACCTTTTTGATTTTGAAACATTAAAAGGAAAATTTCGTAAATAAAAATAATATTAAAATTATCAACATGAGGCAGTTAAAAATAACCAAACAGGTAACCAACAGGGAAACCGCTTCATTGGATAAATATCTTCAGGAGATAGGAAAGCTTGATTTACTTTCTGCGGAAGAGGAAGTAATACTGGCACAACGGATAAGACAGGGAGATTTATATTCTTTGGATAAATTGACCAAATCAAATCTTAGGTTTGTGGTTTCTGTTGCAAAACAATACCAAAATCAGGGCCTCACACTACCAGACCTTATAAACGAGGGTAATGTAGGTCTGATAAAAGCAGCGCAAAGATTTGACGAAACAAGAGGATTCAAATTTATTTCTTACGCAGTTTGGTGGATACGCCAATCGATATTGCAGGCAATAGCAGAACAATCGAGAATTGTTCGTTTACCTTTAAATAAAATAGGTGCTATTAATAAAGTAAATAAAGCTTTAGCTTCATTTGAGCAAGAATACCAAAGAGAGCCTAATGCTGATGAACTTGCTGACTTGCTTAAAATTTCGCATTCTGATGTTAAAGAATCATTAAAAAACAATTCACGTCATGTATCTATGGATGCACCTCTTTTACAGGATGAAGATGTTACGATGTACGACCTGCTGCCTAATGATGAGCAGACTCCCGAAACACCTCTAATGTATGAATCACTTAAAAGAGAAATAGAACGGGCAATATCCACCCTTACCATGCGTGAAGCTGAAATGCTAAGATTATATTATGGACTAAATGGTAAAACGCCATTATCGCTTGAAGAAATTGCTCATCATTTCGATCTCACAAGAGAAAGAGTAAGGCAAATAAAGGAAAAGGCAATCAGAAAGTTAAAAATGAATCACAAAAGTAAAATTTTAAAAACTTACTTGTAGAATTGTCATTGTTTTTTTGTTAATTTGCCTGAATAAATTAATTAATTCAGGCAAATTTTATTTTATGACTCGTCTAATTGCACCATCATTATTATCTGCCGATTTCTCAAATCTTAAAAAAGATATTGAGATGGTAAACAAATCGGAAGCTGACTGGTTTCATATTGATGTGATGGATGGTGTTTTTGTTCCTAATATTTCTTTTGGATTTCCTATAATAAAAGCCGTTGCAAAATATGCAAAAAAACCCTTGGATATACATCTTATGATAGTAGAGCCAGACAGGTATTTTGAAGAATTAAAAGAAGCGGGAGCATCTATAGTATCTGTTCATTATGAAATATGTCCGCATCTGCACCGCTCAATACAAAAGCTTAAAGCTCTCGGCTTAAAAGCAGGCGTGGTATTAAACCCACACACAAGTGTTAACCTTATCGAAAATATAATTAATGATGTCGATTTGGTTTTACTTATGTCAGTTAACCCAGGTTTTGGTGGGCAAAAATTCATTGAAAAAACATATAGTAAAGTTAAAGAATTAAAAAAACTAATCACCAAATCAAGTTCTAATGCACTCATTGAAGTTGACGGTGGCGTAGACCTTAAAAATGCAGTTAAGCTTTTCAAATGTGGTGCTGATGTACTTGTTGCGGGAAACACAGTGTTTTCTTCTGATGATCCTCAAAAAACTATCAGTCAACTTAAGACCATTTAGCTCAAATTTTCGAAACTTGTTATCAGTTATTTTTGCAGTAATTGATTGTAAAAATTTACCACAGATTTGCACAGATTAGTAATTTCTAATTTTTCGGTACTCACCTGCTAAATCTGTGGTATTTTGACAGATTACTTTATTAAACCATTAAAACAGCAACATACGTGATTATGGTAACTCATCTCCGGCTTCAACAAGATTTTCTATTTTGCTTTCAGCAACATCAAAACTTAAGGCATGAACTTCGGCAAAATTATGCTTCATTCCATTTTTGTCAATATATTGACGATATGTAAGCTTACCGGTAAGATTCACTTTATTGCCTTTTTTCACCTTTTCTTCGGCTTCTGTAGCAAGTTTGTTCCAAAGCACAATATTATGCCATGTTGTGTCTCTAATCCATTCACCTTCTCTGTTTTTATAACTTTCGTTAGTTGCGAGACTGAACTTAGCAATTTTGAGATTTTCATTGATCAATCTT
>CAZELC010000404.1:0-2495 GCA_964512865.1 uncultured Bacteroidales bacterium | reverse complement strand
AGCACTACCTATAACACGGGTTTGGTTTCAGGCGCTTTATTGTATGAAGAATAATTTGAAACATAAAATAAAATAAACTTTGTTCCCGGACAGCTTTTCGACATGCCGCCTTCGGCGGCCGCCCGAAAACCAAGCCCGAGAACGTTATGGGCAATAAATTATGTTGACACCAAACGACATACATTATATAGTCGGAATTCTTTGCAAACTGACTACTCCAGACAATGTTTCAATTGTTCTTGGTGATATGGTTTATGATCAAGCCTCCGAAAAAGATCGTGATATAGATATTACCATAAGCTATAAAAATGACTTAAATGAAGAAGTTTCATTTATTGGTCTTGAAGTTAAAGATGAAAAAAGACCGTTAGGTTCTCCAGAAGTTGAACAATTATGCATTAAGTTTAAAGATATGCATTCTGTAATAAGAGGTGGTATTGTATCAGCAAGTGGTTATTCTGAACCAGCAATAAGAAAAGCAAAATATCACGGAATCGACTTGTATGAATTTAAGGATTGGAATTTCAGAGGAGGCGAACTTTCACATTTAAAATTTTCAGAAAATTTCTGTTTACATGAAACAGTGATTGAATGGATTTCACCTCCAAACTTTAAATATATTATGAATGGCTTGGGTGACACAGATGAAAACGTAATGCTTTTGTCAAATCAAAGAATAATATTCACTTGCGGAGACTCGACTAATAGCCCCAAGACTGTTGAAAAATTAACCATAAACTTGATAAATAAAGCATTAAAATCCCAAAGTTTAAAAGAGACAATTGACAATGCAGATATTGGTGATGAAATTCCAGTGAATGTTTCTATTGAAATACAAGATCCACCTTTTTTCGTTTTTAATGACAAACAAATACATCTTCAAAGGTTATACATAAATGGCACCCTAAGAAAAGTTGTTAGACAAAATAAAACAGTATTTAAAATTTTAGTCAAATATGATGATAATGATTATCAAGTTGGTACAGCTATTTCTGAAATGTCGAACGGTATGCTTATAGGACTTACAACATCAAATGAAGACAAATCAGTTAACCTAATATGGGTGCCAGTTCCAGACAGACTAAAAAAGAAAATTTATAGAAACAGAATTAAATAATTTTACAGCCCATAACACGGGCTTAGTTTCAGGCGGTTAGAAACATGAATAAATGGAGTAATAAAATAAAAAATACTTTATCTTCGGACTGTTTTTCTGCATGCCGCCTTCGGCGGCTGCCCGAAAACCAAGCCCGAGAACGTTACCAAACATTATAAAATCATACTGCAAGACAGAAAAGAGCGCCGAAAGATATACGTGAAGAAAAATATACCACCTTTATTCTTTCAATGACTAATAATTATATTTTTGTATAGTGGAATCTCATAAGCAAACACATTTTAGTACATGAAAGATGAAATAATTATATATCAGGCAAACGAAACTTCAACACGATTTGAGGTTAGAATTGACAGCGAAACACTATGGCTTACGCAAAACCAGATTGTTGAACTTTTTGATAGCAGTAAGGCAAATATAAGTGAGCACATCAAAAATATTTTTCTGACAAAAGAGCTGGATGAAAAAGCAACTGTTCGGAAATTCCGAACAATTCAAAACGAAGGTCACAGAAGCGTTTCAAGAACTTTACTACATTACAATCTTGATATGATTATTTCTATTGGATATAGGGTCAACTCTTTACGAGGTACACAATTCAGAATTTGGGCAACTAAAATCTTAAAGGAGTATTTGCTTAAAGGACATGTAGTTAGCCACAGGCTTGAAAAATTGGAAAGCGACATGCACGATGTTAAGAATAAGCTTGGAGAAATTGATCTGCAAATAAAAACTAGTTTACCTAAGAAAGAAGGCATATACTTCGACAGTGAAACATTTGATGCTTATGTGTTTGTTGCAGATATCATCAGAACGGCTAATACCTCAATCATTCTTATTGACAACTATATTGATGAAAGCGTACTACTCATGCTATCGAAACGACATAAGGGTGTGAAAGCGATTGTTTATACTTCAGAACTTACAAAGGAAGCCAAACTTGACTTAAAAAAGTACAGCTCACAATACCCTGACATTGAAATAAAACAGTTCACCAAATCTCATGACCGCTTTCTCATCATTGACAGAAAAACTATTTATCATATCGGAGCTTCACTTAAGGATCTAGGCAAAAAGTGGTTTGCTTTTTCAATCATTAATATTGAAGTTGATTATATCCTTAAAAGACTGAATGCTTAATTGGAAAAGATGGCATAGAATGACAATAGTATTTGATAGACAGAAATAACGTTTGGTAACACAGGCTTAGTTTCAGGCGCTTTATTGCAAGAAGAATTATAAAAAGACAAAAAAATATTTTATTAACTCGGACAAGGTTTTCAACAAGCCGCCTTCGGCGGCTGCACGAAAACTAAGCCCGAGAACGTTATGTACAAGCGGTGAAATCTTCCCAGAAATTCAATGCTGTACCAGACAA
>CAZELC010000403.1:0-2517 GCA_964512865.1 uncultured Bacteroidales bacterium | reverse complement strand
ACTCAATCCGTTAGTTTTAATGGGCAGATAAATAATTCCATTTTAATTGCTAATTATAATTGCACAGGAGGTATTGGATTAGATGGTGTTTCCGGTACGATAAATAACAGTACGATAGTTGACAATAGGATTGGCATACAAACCAACTCACTCACAATTAATAATTCTAATCTTTTTAATAACCAGCAATATACTATTAAGAATACCGGTGCTAATACTATAAATGCAAAAAATAATTACTGGAGTGCAGGTGATTCAGCAACGATAAAAAGTAAGATTTATGATTATTATTTGGATATGAATTTAGGTAAAGTCATTATCGGAAATTTCTCTGCTACACCAATTATTAATTGCCCGATAATACCTCCACGTAATTTCTCAAAGACAGTAGTTTCAGGAGGTGTCAGATATGACTGGAGTCCAAATCCCGAAAGCGATATTGCCGGTTATAAAATTTATTACGGAACCTTTGATGGTTTTACTTTCAGCAATTCTGTAAATGTTGGTACTGCTACTACTTATATTTTAACTGGTGCAAATATTAATGATGTTGTTTTAGCGACAGCATACGATAATTTAGCCGATGGAGCATACGATATGGTTGAAGGGCACGAAAGCTGGTATTCGGATGATATCGTTCCTGCTGCTATAATTTCAAATCCTGATACGATTGAGATTTGTCAGGGAAATTCTACGGTTCTTTATGCAAATACTTATCCGTGGCTCCATTACCAGTGGCAAAAAAATGGCACTAATATAGGTGCTGATGCAGATTCTTTAATAGTAAATCAGGCGGGAACTTATAAGGTGATAGAAACCAGCCTTAATGGATGTAAAGTTACGTCAAATACTATTGTTGTTAAAGTATTTACATT
Organism: uncultured Bacteroidales bacterium; assembly: GCA_964512865.1. Lineage (GTDB taxonomy): Bacteria > Bacteroidota > Bacteroidia > Bacteroidales > CAIWKO01 > CAZELC01. The sequence continues at coordinate 1,642 of CAZELC010000403.1, read as the reverse complement.
AGGCATCCAGAATTATACTGCAAGTATTGTTTGCGGAGGCTCTATACAGTTAAATAATACAATAAATTATACTGGTGATAATACTGTAAATTATACATGGAGTAGTGATCCAACATTAAATAGTACCGGAATTTCTCATCCTGTGGCAAGTCCAATAACTAATACTGTATATTCTCTATCTGCAAATGACGGAGTTTGTTCAGCAACTGCAACTGCAACAATAAATATAAATCCATTAACAGTTACTGTCAATAATACATCAACAACATGTGGTAGTTCAGTAATTTTAAATACAACCAATAATTATACAGGTTCCGGAACGCTTACATACAATTGGCAACCAACCAACAGTTTAGATGCTCCTAATATTGCTGCTCCATTTGCAAACCCGAGCTATGCAACTACTTACACAGTTACATTAACAACTCCAAATGGCTGCATTGCCACTGATGAAGCAACTGTTACATTAAATCCTTTATCACCTGAAGAAATTTGCTATGTAGAATTTGATACAATAACTTCAAAAAACAGTATTAACTGGGCAACTAATCTTTCGGCTAAAATTGATACAGTCCATATTTATAAAGAAGTATCAACAAATGTTTGGAACCTCATAGGGGCGGTACCTGCAAGCCAAAGTAATTTTATTGATATTAATTCCAATCCCTTTAATCAATCATATAGTTATAAAATTTCGATAAAAGATACATGTGGTAATGAAACAGACTCTTCAACATTCCATACCACCATTACATTACTATCTGCTTACGATCAGGGAACAAATACATATGGTTTTACCTGGTCAGCATATCAGGGGCTTACTATTTCAAATTATTATTTATATGGAATTACTGCCGGAGGAACTGAAACGCTTATAGGAAGCGTGCCGGGTAATCAATATTTTTATAATTATACAAATCCCAGCCCGACATTTGTAAAATATTTTGTAGGCTTTAATACTCCTGCGTGTTCAAGCAAAACGGATCACCTTGTAAAATCAAATTATGTACAGGCAGCAACAGGTATAACAGAAAATGCAGAAATAAATAATTTGGTTACTCTTTTTCCAAACCCTGTTACCAATAATTTGCAAATACAAACCGCTTTACAAATTAACAATGTAAAAATAACCGACATTACTGGAAGGCTGCTTTTAACTACAATAAATAAAACCATTGATTGCAGCGGTTTTGCAAAGGGTGTTTATTTTGTAAGAGTGGAAACTGTAAAGGGAATTGTTATAAGGAAATTTGTAAAGGAATAATAAATTTGCCTTTACACACAGGCAAGCACAAACAGCAGCCACATAAAGCCTTGCTTAAACCAAAGCTGCTGTTAGAGCTTGCCTGTTTTGCCGACTTTGATTTTTGCCGACACTAAAAACTAAATCTTTGCAGACAAAGAAAACGGAATGACTAACTTGAAAACACATCACAAACCATAGCCGCACATTAAGAACGCCCAGTTGGTAACAGGCGGTTGCTGTCAGTGGCGGGGCAGTGCTTCGTATGACAGTGACGTGCATGTTGAAACAGTTGTTCCTCTTAGAAAGTTTAGTGATGAGCCACCGAACAGCACACCGCCGGAACGTTAGCGTTCATGTAAAAAGATAAATTGTAACTAGAAATATATTCATATGACT
>CAZELC010000402.1:0-2518 GCA_964512865.1 uncultured Bacteroidales bacterium | reverse complement strand
TCAGCAAAAAACAGCGTTTTGAGGGAATAATTAGTGTCCAATAAGTGTCCACACTTTTTGTGTTTAAAATGGACACCTTTTACGATTCTTTTGCACTGAAATTCAATATAATGCATTTTCAAAATTATCACCCACAGTGTACGGTGTTTCAAATTTCAACAATAAAAGTATGGATTTAAAATAAAAATAATTATGTCATTTTATTCTAACTATTTTTGAATTTTTAGTTTTTCAGTAATAACACCTTGCTGGGTAACAAATCTCAATAAATAAACGCCATCAATAAATTCGTATAATTGGAGCTCTGTAAATGTGTTGTCAATAGTATGTTTGTAATGTACCCTTCCCAATTGATCAACCACCTCAAAAGTTGCTGGGAGCAAACAATCTGCAGCATAGATTGTAATACTTCCAGAAGTAGGATTGGGGAATACAAAAATCTTTCGATCATTATCTGTTGCTATTACTAAATCTGAGTAGTTCCAAACAGCATAGTCCCTTATTACTGCTTCACGATCACTTACAACATCAATCCTTACCCAGGCAAAGAGAGTATCTGATGGAGTAATTTTCATGAAACCGATATACTTGTCACTAACATCTTTCCATGCCCCAGCAATTATTATCTGATATGCAGGAGGCATGTGGTATTTTCTAATTATTTTGAAGTTCCCGGAATAGAAATTCTTTGAAGGAAAAATAATTTGATTTTCAACAAGTGTGTCGGGTACAGCAAACCCATCCATCAGTAAAACAAATGTGTCCTCAAATGTCTCAACGCTAACGCAAGAGCCATCCTCTCCTGACTCTACGTAATGAAACGAACTAATATTAACATCCTGTATGGAGTCATTGTCAAAATCAATGTAGCAATTTGCGTATGTATCTCCGTACCAATAATTAACAATTCGGTCAGGCTGATAATCATAATATCTTAAATGTAATCCAGTCTTTTGACCTGCTAACAAGTACCCAGGTGTTTCGATAATAAAACTTATGGATGGTCCAGCAATTGTACTGGAATCCTTAAATATCGAATCTGCCACACTTTGGATTACCAATTTATAAACCTTATCTTCTTCGATTGATTTACCATACAAATCTCGAGCATCATAAGGTAATACTATATTCATTGTATCTGTTCTGGCTTTTTCAACACGAACATAGTTATTCCCTATTAATAATTGTGGATTTTGGATTTCGCTAGTATCAACGACAAATAAACGATACTCTTTGATTCCAATGGTGTCATTGGGTTGCACGAAAGTTACTGTTATATCCTGCGAATTACCAAAATCTGATTTGTCGTATGCAAGAATACTATGAACTGTTCCACACTTTCGGAATGTATCAAAACTAGTTTCCGACTTTACTATGCTGTTAACATTTGATTCGTTTCCATTGCATAACGACAATACAAATGCTCTATAAGTTTTCCCGGGTTTCAGTGACGTCCCATTTATATCTTTAATTTCACCGATACCAAACTCCTCAGAATAAACCACACCCTGTGATGAAATTGAGATATAACCTTGTTCCTGAATATCTGAAGCTATTGATAAATCGAAAGCATGAGATAGATTTTCCTCAACAAACATCAACCGATATTCGGCAACATCGCTTAATCCATTATTTTTGTTAAACCTAACGTTGACTGTATAATTTTGGTCACCATTGTAATTTGAATAAACTTCGACATTTGTTGCTTCCGATGCAGGACTATTTAGGGTAATTGTGTAAGTTGCTGGAGTTAAAGCATTCTCGTAAAATAATTCATTAGAAGTAATAGGTAACACAAATATTCGATAGGGTGTTTGCTCAACAATAGGATTCCCATGTATGTCTTTGGTATTAGGTGCAAGCCTACCAGATATATTTTGTCCATTTGGAGTGAATTTCATATACGACCCTTGCGGAATCTTAAATGCCTCAGTAAGTGAAAAACTACCCGTTAAATATTCTGGGACAACATAAACCCTGTACTCACTAATGTAATTATCAGCAGGTGAACGTAAAAACGAAACAAAAATATCTTGCTCGTTTTTTAGGTTTGAAGTATCTCTTACAACAATGTTTTCAATGATTGGTGGCATACCTCTTCCTGCGTTTATATACTCACTATATGGTGCAACTGGCTCCTGTAAACTTATATATGCGAAATCCTTAATTTGAAAATATTTTAATTCAATATCAACATTTAGTCTAATCCAACCCAATAATAATTCATTTTGATAATGAATACAAAAACCTAAAAACTTCGATTGAGCACCCAACCATTCGTAGTTGTAAGGGAAACTAGTATAAGCTATGTCAATTGGAGGATCTTCCTCGAAATACTCACCTCCGTTAAATATTCCATAACCATACTCAATTGCTGTAGCTACTGATTGCTCAGAATAAACAGCACAATTTGTTGCAGGGATTACATAAAACATTGTAAAGAAGTTATCCTTTATTAAATAGGGTTCTACTGCAAATTTAGTGGAAAGTTTTAAATTTGGGACATGGATTTCACAAA
>CAZELC010000401.1:0-2545 GCA_964512865.1 uncultured Bacteroidales bacterium | reverse complement strand
TAAAAATACAAACGCCCGAAAACAGTGATGAGGGAATTTGTGCTATTTATTATGGCTTGAATTGAAATGCTATTTGGTATAGATTTTTAGAGGTAACTAACTGAAAATTACCAGAAATAATGGAATGGGAAAATGATTTCATAGATATTTAACACACTGGTTATACATCCTGAAATATAAAAATATATTGATTTGGAAATAATTATATTTTTTTGAAAGGCTGTTTGTCTTGATATCCAGTCAATTGTCTTAATTCTCTGATATGCTTTTTGAAATGAATCATGATGATTATTTATAATTTGCCTGTACAGAGAAATGGTAAAAAATGAACTTAAAGAATTTGCATTAATATTTGCCTCTTTTTCTGTACAATTATCAGGAAAAACAGAAATGATTTTTATATCACGGAAAGGTTGGCAAAATAATAATGCTATTAAGAAAAATATCAATATTTTACCTTTTATTTTCATAATGCAAATTTACATAAAAATAACGATTTGGAAATGTTTTGGAAATTTTATGTAAGTTTGTTGAAATCTTATTATGCTTTGTGGTTTGTTGCTTAATTTGTTTAAAACATCACAAATTCAATCAGTTACTAGCAGGTAGAAATAGAAGTTCAGCATTTAAACAGATTTGAATTATTTAAATTTATATTTTCGTCCATTTGAAATTATTGATTAAAAAGTCATAAATAAAAACGGAGAAATGTCGCAGTACATTAAACCACAAAACAAAAATAAATGCGTAGTGACGATATTTTACGTAAATCAGTTGACGGTGAAGAGATAAATAAAGATGAAGCTGTTTACTTGTTTAAGAATGCCGCTTTAGCAGATTTAATATTTGCGGCCAATGCAATCAGGAAAAGGCTTCATTCGGGAAAAATTGTAACATGGATTATTGATAGGAATGTAAACATTACAAATATTTGTGTTTCACAATGCACATTTTGTAATTTCTGCACAACAAAGGGCAAATCGGATTCATACATTACAACAACAGAGCAGTATGAAATTAAAATCAGAGAACTTTTTAAACTTGGCGGGAGCCAACTTCTACTTCAGGGAGGAATGCACCCAGATTATGGTCTAAGTTTTTATACTGAGCTTTTCAAATCTATAAAAAGTTTGCAGCCGAATATTAAGCTACATGCGCTTGGACCACCGGAGATAGATTATATTTCTAAAAAAGATAATATTCCCGTAAAAACTGTTCTTGAAAAATTGGTTCAAGCCGGCATGGACAGTTTGCCTGGAGCCGGAGCGGAAATACTCTCTGACAGAGTCAGGAAAATTGTTTCACCGGCAAAGTGTAATGTTGAAGAATGGCTAAATGTAATGCGCGAAGCACATAAACTAAACATGGCCACGTCTGCTACAATGATGTTCGGTCATATTGAAACAATTGAAGAAAGAATAGAACACCTAATAAAAATAAGAAATCTTCAGAATGAAAAACCTGAAGGAAATATCGGTTTTCTATCTTTTATCCCTTGGCCTTTTCAAGGTAAAGGAACAAAGCTGTTAAAGAAATTCCCAGATATAAAAAAAATAAGCTCTGAAGATTACATCCGAATGATTGCAATAAGCAGAATAGTACTGATCAATATATTGAATATTCAGGCATCATGGCTTACTGTAGGAAAAGAAACAGCACAAATTTGCTTGCATGCAGGTGCCAATGATTTTGGCTCCATAATGATTGAAGAAAACGTGGTTTCATCAGCAGGAGCAAATAATTCTTTCAATGCACAGGGAATTCAGCTTGCAATTTCAGAAGCAGGCTTTTTTCCGGCACAAAGAAACCAAAGGTTTGAACTATTATAAAAAAATGATTATTTTTGGGTTGTGTTTTTATTTTTCTTAAATTTAATTAGTTGATATGAAACAGTTTGCAGTAATTTTAGCCGGTTGCGGCGTTTATGATGGTGCCGAAATACATGAGGCAGTTCTAACTCTTTTGGCAATTAAAAAGGCAGGTGCTGATTATAAAATTTTTGCTCCTGACGTTGAGCAGTTCCATGTAATAAATCATTTAACAGGAGAAGTTACAAATGATAAAAGAAATGCCCTCGTTGAGTCAGCCAGAATTGCGAGAGGAAAGATTTATCCTTTGGGAGATTTTTCTGCACCGGATTTTGATGCTTTGATATTTCCTGGCGGTTTCGGAGTGGCAAAAAACCTTTGCACTTACGCCTTTGATGGAGTTGATTTTAGGGTAAATAAAGATGTTGAAAAAGCAATAAAGCAAATGTATAAACTTGGAAAGCCGATAGGTGCCATGTGTATTGCTCCCGTATTGCTGGCAAAAGTGTTGGAAAACATTGGCATCACAATAGGAAATGATAAAGGAACTGCAACGGATATTACTAAATTAGGCTCATCACATAAAGTTGCAGATTTTACGGAAGTAGTTATTGATACTGATAATTTGATTTTTTCGACGCCATGTTATATGCTTGATGCTGATATTCTTCAGATTTCTTTAGGTACAGAGAATCTTATTAATGCTATAATGCAATCGATTTAAAATCAAACCGGAT
>CAZELC010000400.1:0-2583 GCA_964512865.1 uncultured Bacteroidales bacterium | reverse complement strand
GGATACTTTCATAAATTTTGATCAGATGATGCAAAAGATAATGGAAGAAATTGAATATACCGATGATATTCCTTTTTCAGAAGATAATATTTTGAAAGTGAGCATTAATATAAGCAAAGCTAATAATACTTCAGATTTCAGAATTTTAAGGATAAGCGGAGATAAAACAGTTTAATCATGAAAAATTTTAAAGCTAGTTTTAGTATTGATACAGACAAATCGGTAAAAGAGTCTGATGAGATTTTTGAAAGGTCTGAAATGCATTGTGATAGCTTCAAATCAGCATATAATAAGCTAAATGCAATGTTGAAAGAATCTTCTCCGGAGCTTTTTGCAACCCGAAAAGGAATTAACCGGATTTCTGAAATATGGATAGACATCGAAGAAATTGTTAATGAACCAAATCAAAAAAATGAAAAGAAATTATAAAAATAATAACGCAGTCAGTTCATTATTGGGTTTGGCTATTGGTGATGCTTTGGGTGTTCCTTATGAATTTTACAGTCGCGAAATTATGGACATTTACCCTGCCTCAGGCATGGTTGGTTATGGTACTCATGAACAACCTGCCGGCACCTGGTCGGACGACACTTCTCTTTCTTTATGTCTCGCCGAAGCACTCACAGAAGAATTTGACCTCACTATTATTGCTTCAAAGTTCGTAAATTGGCGTTTCGATGGATATTTGTCAGCCAGAGGTTCGGTCTTCGATATCGGGAAAATAACAAGGGAATCAATTGACAGATTAAACAGGATTATAAAGGGTCAGAAGTTTTCACAATTAAATGAATTAAAGAATGTAAATATAGAACATGAAAACGGCAATGGATCATTAATGCGAATTTTACCATTATTATTTTATATTCATGGCAAAAATATAAACAAACAGTTTGAAATCACAAGAGCTGTTTCTGCACTGACACATAGGCATATCAGATCGGCAATGGCATGTTTTATTTACTTAAAACTTGCCGGAAACTTGCTTATTGATATGGATAAAAGTACGGCATATAAGGAAATGAAAGTGGAGCTAAATGAGTTTTTCAATTCCATACCTGAAGCCAAAAATGAATGCCAAGTTTTTAAGAGGGTTTTAGAAGCTAATATAAGTAATCTTAAACGGGAGGAAATAACCTCTGATGCTTATGTTGTAAACTCGCTTGAAGCAGCTCTATGGTGCTTTTTAAAAGAAGAAGATTTTAGTAAAACAATCCTTACCGCTGTTAATCTGGGTGGTGACACTGATACCATTGCTGCAATTTCAGGATGTATAGCCGGTTTATATTACGGCGCAGATTTAATTCCAAATGAATGGTTGGATGTTCTTGCACGAAAAAATGAAATTATTGAACTAGGGGTTCGTCTGAACAATAAATTTCCAATGGAATATTTAATAAAAAACCGGATTAACAGAGTATTAGAAGAATTAAGGGCAAATATTGACGCATGGGAAAAAGCAGAAGATGAGTGGGAATGGTGTCTTGAAGAAGAAGGGATTTATGAATTAACAATAGGAAATATTGCAATAGAATATTTTCCAATAGATAACAAACTACTCGTTGAAGATTGTCGTAAAGCTGTTGCAGAAGGTGAAATTTTACGTAAGGCAGGAGAGTCAGGCTGGAACGATTTTCATACAATAATGAAGGATATTGATGATGGAAAATACGGTAATATGCTACCACATATTCAACAAATGGCTAAAATGATTGTAGAGATGTATTACTAAAATCTCACTATAAAAATCACAAAATAAATTCTTCAAAGTTCTCCGGTGTAATTATTTTAAAATAGCTGTCCTTATAAGCATTAGCAAATGATTTTGGTAAAATCTCCTTATTTGGTTTCTGCCATTTGAATTCATAAGCATGAATTTTTCCGTTATAGTCTTCAATATAATCAATTTCCTGCTGTTCTCTGGTTCTCCAGAAATAGCGGTTTACATATAAATGATAATATTCATTATGCTTCATGCGTTCACTAATGATGAAATTTTCCCATAAAGCACCGTTATCACTTCTTAAGCCGATAGGATTAAATTGATTTATTATAGAGTTACGCAACCCATTATCATAAAAATATATTTTTCTTGATTTTTTCAATTCACTTCGTAGATTCCGGCTTAGTGAGCTGAGTCTGAAAATAATAAAAGCGCGTTCCAGCAGAAGAATGTATTTTTCAACAGTTTCGTTATCCATTCCACAAGTTTTCCCAAGTTCATTATAAGATACTTCATTTCCAATCTGAAAAGCCAATGCCTGAACCAGTTTCTCCATATTTTGAGGTTTCTGTATTCGCTCCCAGGTTAGAATATCCTTGTATAAATAGCTGCTTGCAATGGTTTTCAAAATAGGTATCTCATCACCTTTGTTATTTATTACATCCGGGTAATAACCGTAAATAAGCCTGTGTTCCAGTAATCTTCTTTCTTCAGTTAAACCATTATTATTTACCATCTCAGCAAATGAAAACGGAAACAACATAAATTCCCATTTACGACCGGTAAGCGGCTCATTTATTTTATTTGCAAGTTCAAAAGATGATGAACCCGTTGCGATTACCTTGATATCATTTATATTATCG
>CAZELC010000399.1:0-2585 GCA_964512865.1 uncultured Bacteroidales bacterium | reverse complement strand
TTATAAACAAGTACAAAACGTTCAGTATCTGTTGCAAAAATTATATAGTAGAAGACGGAGATATTTTACACATTAGATTCAATGTTTAAAATAATTAAGCTAATTGCAGCGCCGGATATTATTCTTTACATTTGCTTTTCCAAGTTGTTCTGATTTCTTGTAATCTTCACAAGCACCATCTTTATCACCCTGAATAAATTTAATATTTGCCCTGTTATAATATGCATCAGCATAACTGGAATTTAACTCAATTGCTTTATTTAAATCAATCAGGGCATTTTTATAATCGCCTGTATTAAAATAAGCATTAGCTCTGTTATAATAAGCTTCATAATTTGACGGATCCAAATCAATTGCTTTATTAAAGTCAGTCAAAGCATTTTTAAAATCGGAGTTAATACCCTTTTTAATTCCCTCTTTAACCAAATCCTTAGATAATTGCTTTTTATCTGTACAAGAAAATAAAAAAATCAAGCAGACAAATATAAGTATATACTTTTTCATTTTTTGCCGTAAAAATAATAACATCCGTCATAACTTGCTTAAACTTTTTGGATTTTTTAATGTCAAAGTTATACTTTTGTTATAAACAACTTTTTTGGAACATAATTCTGACATAGAAATCATAAGACTTATTAAGGATAAAAACTCCAGAAATTACGGTTTTAATCTTTTAATCAAAACATATCAGGAAGCAATTTACTGGCATATCAGACGAATGGTTGTCAATCATGATGATGCTGATGATCTTGTTCAGGACACATTTTATAAAGTATGGAAATACCTCGACGATTTCAGGGAAGACTCTAAAATATTTACATGGATTTACAGAATTGCTACTAATGAAACCATCGCTTTCATTAAAAAACAGAAGTTAAAAAACGCATTTATATTAAACAGTTATGAAAGAAAACTGGAAAACCAACTTGCCGATGATAATTTCTTTTCAGCAAATGAAATTCAACTTAAATTTCAAAAGGCTTTGTTGGCTTTACCTGAAAAACAAAGAATGGTCTTTAATATGAAATATTTCGATGAGCTTAAATATGAAGAGATTTCAGAGATTCTTGGAACAAGCGTTGGTGCCCTCAAAGCTTCTTATCACCATGCAGTAAAAAAAATAGAAAAAAATATGCTTGAGGATTAAACTATTTTATAAATTATAAATCAAATATTTGCATTTACAAAAATGAAAAACAAAAAGCATATAAACGATAATAACAATTTTGAAAATTTGGATTTATTTCAAAATTTAAAAAAAGATAATCCTTTTTTAATTCCCGAAGATTATTTTGAAAACCTTCCGGCAAAAATTAACAGCAATTGCATTAAAACTAAAAATAATGTTTTTGGCTCGTTCATAAGTTTCCTGATTGTGCGACCAGCGCTCTCTTTTAGTATGATTATTCTGGCTTTTACCTTATCATTCGGATTATATTTTATTATCGAAAAAAATAAAAGCACCGATGGTTTAGTTGCTAATGAAAATAATACAGAGAAATCCATTGCAGACTACCTCATTGAGAATGAGAATATTGATGATGTATTTATTATTGATGCTATTGCCGACGACAGTACTGATAGTGAAAATCCGTTTCTGCATCAAAATGCTATTGCTGAAGTTTCAGAGCATATTAATGCTTATGAGAATTCAGAAATAAATGTTAACGACACAACACTTAGCAAAGAGGAAATTATTAATTATCTTTTTGAAGAAAATATTGACCCGAATAATCTCTAATCTTAGTTTTTTAAAATCTACAAACAAAAAATTATGAAAACAATAATCAAAAATTACTCACTGTTAACAGCATTTTTTCTTTTCTTGACATATTCAGCATTTAGCCAAAACCCTGATTGTAAAATGCAGAATAAAAAAGGATGCCCGCAGGAAAAAAACGACAAAATCAAAGCTCAAAAGGTATCATTTATAACTGCGGAAATCAATCTAAGTCCTGCAGAGGCTGAAAAATTCTGGCCGGTTTATAATGAAATGCAAAATAAGAAGGAAGAAATAAATAAGAACTTTCACAAGCTAAATAAAGCACTAAAGAACTCAAATATTGATGATTTAACAGACAAACAGGCCGAAGAACTTGCTGACAATGAAATTCTACATGAGCAGCAGTTGCTTGATTTGAAAAAGGAATATCATGAAAAGTATAAAACAATAATAAGTTCTAAAAAGATTGCAAAGCTATATCTTGCCGAAAAGAAATTTAATCGCTATCTGTTAAATCAGATAAAAAACAAAGATCCTGAAAAAAAGAAGTGAAGGCATTATATGTATTTAGAACTATCAAAACAACTATTCTGGCTTAAACTAAATTATTCGTGTTCCGCATTTTATGACATTTAATAAAATTTTGCAAATAATTTATTTCAATCTTTGCATATAAAAGTCAATAAAAAAAGCTCCTTACGGAGCTTTTTCATTTGCAATTTTCTACCTTTTCGATTTCTTATATTCTTTTAAAAGACTTACGTAAGTGTCATCAGTTGGTTTACTGACGCTGGTTGTGACTGTAAGTTTTTTTAGCTTGCTGTCAAAAAACACAACAGGCATTATTTCAGAGCCATAAGTT
>CAZELC010000398.1:0-2599 GCA_964512865.1 uncultured Bacteroidales bacterium | reverse complement strand
CATTTTTTAAGACTTTTTAATAAGTCAGTTAAAATATCTGATGTCACAAATGGCGATTTCGATATTACTGTCGGACAACTTGTAAATGCTTGGGGCTTTGGTTTTAAAAAAGGCATTAATCCATCTGAGAAACTTCTTGACAGTTTGAAAGAATTTATTGGGTATAAAAATATTAGCATAGACTCTGGAAAAGTACTGCGAAAAAATATAAACACTAAAATTGATTTTAATGCTATTGCTCAGGGGTATACTGTAGATGTAATTTCTGAGTTCCTTATTTCACATTATTGCAAAGATTTTATTGTTGAGATTGGAGGAGAAGTCAGGGCTAATGGATTAAAAGCAAATAACGAAAAGTGGGTTATCGGAATAGAAAAACCTGCAGTACAAGTTGATGATGTTCAGGAAATTCAACAAAAAATTCAAATTACTGATAAATCTGTATCGACTTCAGGTAGCACAAGAAAATTTTATATTAAAGATGGTGTGAAATACTCTCATACCATTGATCCAAAAACCGGCTTTCCTGTTAAACATTCCTTATTAAGTGTCACTGTAATTGCTGAGGATTGTTCATCGGCAGATGCTTTTGCTACTGCCTTTATGGTTATGGGGTTAGAAAAATCAAAAGATTTTCTGCAGAAGCATAAAGAACTTGATGCTTATTTCATTTATGCTGACCAATCAGGCAAAAATTTGGTTTACTATACTCCCGGCTTTGAAAACTATTTGTTAAAATAGGTTTTTATTAACATTTTATCAGCTTATTTCTATAATTGACTATTTTATAGGCTTTTAGATAGTAATGCATTTTTTATTATTTTTTTATTGATATTAAAAATAAATATAAATTTGCGCTGTTTTAGTTATTTCCTGATAGGCTGAAACCACAACTTATTTTTGAGTTATTCATTAATTAAGATATTTAATATGTCATCTGCAAGTCACCATCACCACAGCGACACATTAGCAGGAGAGATTCGTGAGCATATAGAAGTTGCTGCCGTAAAATGTTATCAATGCGGAAAATGTTCTGCAGGATGCCCATTGGCTAATGAAATGGATTATCCGCCATCTGTTATTTTAAGAATGTTACAGACTGAAGATCCGGAATTGGAGCAGAAAGTACTTCATTCGCATACAATCTGGTTATGTCTTACCTGTGAAATGTGTTATGGACGTTGTCCTATGGAAATAGACATTCCTAAAATTATGGATTATTGCAGACAGAAGTCGTTGAAAGAAGGAAAAGTGAATCCGAAAGCAAAGAATATCCTTAAATTTCACAAAGCCTTTCTGGATTGTATTGAACAGACAGGTCGTCTTTATGAAGTAGGACTTATAGTTGATTATAAAATGAGAGCGATGAATATGACTCAGGATGTTATGCTGGCTCCAAAAATGATCACTCGAGGAAAACTCAATATTCTACCTGAAATGATTAAAGGAAGAAAAAATATTTCAGGCATCTTCAAAAAAACTTTTAAAAATAAGGAGGAAGGCAAATGAAAATAGGTATTTATCCCGGCTGTTCAATGAAGGGTGGTTCTCCGGAATACAGAGAATCTGTTTATGCTATTGCTGCTGAATTTGGAATTCAACTTCATGATATTCCTGACTGGAACTGTTGTGGTGCTACTGCAGCTCATAACCTTAATCATGAACTTTCGCTTGCTCTTCCGGCACGTATTCTTGCTCTTGCTGAAAGCGTTGGTATTGAAGAAATTCTTGTTCCCTGTGCAGCTTGCTACAGCCGCCTTGCCATGACTGAATATGAACTCGGAAAAGATGAAGAGCTTAATAAAAAAATAACTGAAGTTATTGATATGCCTTATAAAGGCGGAATAAAAATCATCAATATTATTCAGTTTATTGATAAGTATATCACAAAAGATATTGAATATAAACTTGACAGAAAATTCAGCTATAAAGCTGCATGTTATTACGGATGTTTGCTTGTCAGACCACACGCTGTATTAGCTTTCGATCGCCCTGAAGATCCGCAATCGATGGATAATATAATGAGAAAAATTGGCGCTGAACCGATTGACTGGCCTTTTAAAACTGAATGTTGCGGTGCAGGATTATCTGTATCACGCACTGACCTTGTAGCAAAATTATCCGGTAATCTCATGGAAGATGCTGTTTCTAGAGGAGCAGAGGTAATTATTGTTGCCTGTCCGATGTGTCACTCAAATCTTGATATGAGAAGACCTGAAATTGAAAAGTATCTCGGTAAAAAACTCGATATACCTGTTGTATATATCTCACAGGCAATCGGAATGGCTATAGGTATTGATGAACATAAACTCGGACTGCATCGTCATTTTGTACCGGTTTCTTTACCTTATAAAAGTGATCTTGAAGTAAATAAAGTTGTTGAACAAACACAAACGGAGGAATAAATCATGGCAAGAATTGGAGTATTTGTTTGCCATTGCGGTGAAAATATAAGTGCTACCGTTGATTGCGCAAAAGTGGCCAAAGTGGCTTCTGACTTTCCAGGTGTAGCATACAGCATTGATTATAAATATATGTGTTCTGACCCCGGTCAGAATATGATAATTGAGGCTATCAAAGAGCATAAGCTTACTGGTGT
>CAZELC010000397.1:0-2599 GCA_964512865.1 uncultured Bacteroidales bacterium | reverse complement strand
TTCGTTATATTCTGATATCATATCACTGTTTACAGTAATACCGCCACCGCTTTTATAATGAATCTTTCCATTATTATTTTCAATAAAACGAATGGCAACAGCACTATCTACACTATAGCCGTCAAAAATCCCAAAAATGCCTGTGTAAAATCCCCTATTATAATTTTCGGTTTCCATTATTATCTCAACAGTCCTTTTCTTGGGTGCACCGCTTATTGAACCGGCAGGAAGCAGATTAAATATTATTTCTCCAATATTTTCATTCCAATTAACTGGAAGTTTACCTGATATCTCTGAACTTACCTGTAAAAGATCTTTGTTGTTTGTCGTCAACTTATCGATAAAACGGTATTTTGTAAGCTTTACGTCTTTTGCAACAAGGCTCAAATCATTTCTGATAAGATCAACTATTGTATTATGCTCTGCAGTTTCCTTAAAATCATTGAGAATTTTACATTCAGCATCGGGAATTGAAGCATCAATAGTTCCTTTCATTGGAAAAGAATATATAATATTATCTTCAATCTTAACGAATGTCTCCGGTGAGAAACAAACAAATTCATCCTTGTACAAAAGCTTGTATTTTGCTTTTGCGGATTCAAATATTTCCTGTAATGAATTCTCTGTATTTATTTCAGTGCTAAAAGTAAGATTAAGCAGATAAGTATCACCATTATGAAGATGATTCTGAACTTTACTGAAAGCATTACGGTAAACTTCAATATCTATTACTTTTTTTTCAATCTGTATTTTCTGCTTAGTTGATGATATTTTATTCGTCTCGTTGAAATCGTAATAAATTCCTGAAGCAGCAGTCATATTAATAGGAACTACAACCGGTTTTTTCATCTCAAAATCAATAAGAAAAAAGAAAGGTATTCTCTTTTTACCAAGTAAATTCATATTAATAACTGCTCTTTCCATATCTTTACAAAAATAAAAAAAAACAGAGATTGCGGGTTTTAATTATTGATAATAACGATTCTTTTACGTATAACCTTGTTCAGATTGTTGAAGAATGTGGTATTTCTGATTATTTGGTAGTCAGGAATACGAATCTTGATGTTGATATTGCAGGTAATTATTCAAAGATCCTGATATCACCGGGACCTGGCATCCCGTCTGAAACTTCAAATATTGCCGAATTAATTGACCGTTATCATAAAACCAAAAGCATACTTGGTATATGTTTAGGTCATCAGGCAATAGCTGAATATTTCGGTGCTAAGCTGGTTAACTTTCAAAAACCTTTTCATGGTGTAAAATCCGAAATAAAGCTACTTGAAACCGACTATTACTTATTTGTAGGCTTACCATCAGTGATAGAAGGCGGCAGATATCATTCATGGGTTGTTTTGAATTCGGAAATACCGGAAACGCTTAAGATTACAGCTGTTTCAACAGATGGAGCAATAATGGGTATAGCACATAAAACATTTGACATACATGGTATTCAGTTTCATCCTGAATCAATTATGACTCCATCAGGCAAAAGAATTATTAATAATTGGCTTTACAATAAAACTGA
Source organism: uncultured Bacteroidales bacterium (assembly GCA_964512865.1). GTDB lineage: Bacteria > Bacteroidota > Bacteroidia > Bacteroidales > CAIWKO01 > CAZELC01. The sequence continues at coordinate 1,071 of CAZELC010000397.1, read as the reverse complement.
ATAATATCCTATGCTAATCAGGGTTTGAAAATTGTATTTCATAAATAAATAGCCACTCCACGGCAATAATGATAAATTTCCATAAAGAAAAATAACATTTATATATTTACGAGACACTCACCAAAACTGTATTAATCTTTAAATTCAGGGCTCTGAAATATTAACCATTGACTCAAATTTTGCCATATTTTTTTATTTCCTTCTGATGACAAGTTGAGCATTCATTCTGGTTTTTTGTTCAATAAGTATTTCGGCATCGCTTGTTATCCTATCGATGGTTGCCCTGTTATAGTTTCTAATTGTAATTAGCTCAAGACCTGCATTGTACTTTACTTTGAATTGTTTTCTTAATTCTGAAAGGATTTTTTCAATTTTTGTCGTTTCATTGTCGGCTACTACTGAAAAGCTTATTGCAGTATTTTGCATCAGGTTTATTCCGGTATTATATTTTGCAAAAACCTGAAAAATATCTCTCAAATTATCCTCAGCAATAAAAGAAAAATCATTTGGATATATCGAAATTAGAATCTGGTCCTTTTTCACAATAAACATAGGCACAGGAAGTTTGAGAGTACTGCTGTGCACCGAAGTTCCTTCGGCATCAGGCTCAATAAACGATCTAACAATTAAGGGGATTTTTTTATTTTCCAGAGGCTTTATTGTTTTCGGATGTATTACCGATGCCCCGTAATAAGCAAGCTCAACTGCGTCAAGGTATGAAAGTTCATCAATCTTAACCGTTTCAATGAAATATTTAGGATCGGCATTAAGTACTCCTGGAACATCTTTCCAAATAGTAACCTTATCAGCATTAAGGCAAAATGCTAAAATTGACGCTGAATAATCAGAACCTTCGCGCCCGAGCGTTACAATTTCATTATTTTCAGCTCTTCCGATAAAACCCTGAACAACTGTAACTCTGAAGTTTTTAATTGCTGGGATAAATGCTTTATTTGTGTTTTCAATAGTCGTTGCCCAATTAACCGTTGCATTTCTGTGTTGGTTATCTGTAATAATGATATTCGTTATGTCAAACCAAAGGCTTTCAATTCCGCATAAATTAAGATAATG
>CAZELC010000396.1:0-2611 GCA_964512865.1 uncultured Bacteroidales bacterium | reverse complement strand
GGGTGATTCTTGGACCACCACAACAAACGATGAGTTTATCTCTGAGGCCTTCAGCTTCTAATAATTCAATAAGTTCAGTCAAATTTTGAATATGTACATCTTTTTGTGTTACGGTTTGAGAAACAAGGATTGCATCTGCATTTAACTCAATTGCTTTTGCAATAAAATCTTCATTAGTAACCTGACTTCCCATATTTAAGGCTTCGAACATTTCGTATCTTTCAATTCCGTAATGGCCGGCATAGCCTTTCATATTCATTATAGCGTCAATTCCAACTGTATGGGCATCAGTACCGGTACTGGCACCAATAACAACTATTTTGCGACCAATATTTTCTTTAACAAACTGGTCTGTTTCATGCATATCCATCACATTTGACTCCACTTTATCAACTTTTATTGATGTAAAATCAACATTATGAATGGTTGAGCCATAACAATTAAAGAAAGTGAATCCATTTGTAAGTTCTTTATAATAAACAACCTGAGGATTTTCAAAACCCATTTTTTTCATCAGTTGTTTAGCTGCTTCTATTGCTTCATCATTACAAGGAACGGGCAGTGTAAAGCTCAATTGAGTTTTACCATCGTTCATTGTGTCACCATATGGTTTTATTTTAGTTAAATCAAGCGTTTGATCAAAATCTTTTTGATCCATTGAATACAATCCACCACTCATATCAATTTGTATTTAAAGTATTTATATAAAAATAATTAATATTATATTTCGATTCAAAATATCTGGCAAATATAATAAATTAAAATGAAATAAATATAAAGAAATACGAGTGATGGATGTTAAAAAAACGGAAATCTACCTACTTTCAACTGCTCCCATTGGGCAACTACGAGTACAAATACCACATTCGATACATAGGTCATGATTAATTACCGGATATCCTTCATTATTTTGAGAGATTGCATCTGCCGGACATTTATTAATTAATGGGCAAAAATGGTTGTGAGGACATCTGAATTTGTTAACTTCAATTTTCATGGTTTGAGTTTTTAAAATTTTTTGCAAAATTAAAGGAAAAACAGCTCATTATTCAATTGAAAAAATCAATGGAGCTATTGATGTGATATATCAAAAATGGCTCTATTTTCCGATACAAAAAAATACATCCATTTGATTATCATTTATTTAAGCTTTAAAAATACAATTGGGTGGCATTACTTAATTTAAAAAAAAATTCGAAACAAGTTTACATTTTTTTTTGATTGTTATTAATTACAAAATTAAAATGCTGAAAATATTCAATTACAAAAATTTTGAGGTTCAATGTCGTTGTTTATTAAAAAATTTCGTACAATTTGTATTATTATTTTTGTTAATGTGCGATGGGGTTGCATTGTATTTAGTTTTTATTTAATTTTGCCTTTTATATTCTATTATTATTGTTTTAGAAATGACATTTACATTAAAGGTGTTGTAGGAAATCTGGTTGAATTATAGATATATACATAGATTTTTTGAATATGAAGAAGAAAAAGACAAATACTTTGATTTTTCCATTATTAGTAATGGGAGTATTCTTAATTTTTGTAATCAGTTGCCAAAAAGATAATGTTCCTGTATTGACAACTTTAGTAGTTTCTGAGATTACACAGACTACCGCAACTAGTGGTGGAAACATCAGTTCAGACGGTGGAACACCTATAACAACACGAGGTATGTGTTGGAGTACAGAGCAAACACCTACTATATCAGACAACAAAAAAATAGCGGAAACAAGTTTAAGTAATTATCCTTGCAGTATTGTTGGTTTATCAGCCAATACGACTTATTATGTAAGGGCATTCGCGACCAACAGCAATGGACCAGGTTACGGAAATACCATGGTTTTCACTACTGAACAAGGTGGCAGTTCTGGTATTTTCACAGATTTCCGCGATAACAATGTGTACAGATTTGTCACCATTGGTAATCAAGTTTGGATGGCAGAAAACTTAAAATATTTGCCTAAGGTGAGTCGTCCCTATTCCTATTCTACGACTTCTCCGCATTATTATGTTTATGGTTATGATGGCACAAATGTTAATGAAGCCAAAGCCACAAACAGTTACAAAACGTATGGTGTATTATATAACTGGCCTGCAGCAATGAGAAAAAATACCAGTAGCACGGCCAACCCAAGTGGTGTGCAGGGAGTATGTCCTATAGGTTGGCATTTACCAAGCGATACAGAATGGACTCAATTAACCGATTATTTGGGTGGCGAAACTGTTGCAGGGGGTAAACTCAAAGCAACAGGTACTCTTGAAGCAGGAACAGGTTTGTGGCATGATCCTAACAACGGAGCAACAAACGAAACCGATTTTACAGCCCTTCCGTCTGGGTATTGTGACTGTTATAGACACTCCTTCTGGGAAATTGGATACTACACATACTGGTGGAGTTCTACAGAGGATCATACCGAAAGCGCTTGGTATCGGGGGGTGTACTACAATTACGGTCCAATTCTCAAGAACACTTGTGGTAAGGAGTTTGGGGATCCTGTTCGTTGTGTGAGAGATTAAAATTAAGTGTTTTTTTTACTTTCCAATACAGAAAGTAACCCGCTTGTATATTTACTTGATTTTTAATATATTATAATATTTTGATTAATTC
>CAZELC010000395.1:0-2625 GCA_964512865.1 uncultured Bacteroidales bacterium | reverse complement strand
TCATTGCTTTGACTCCTGGCTCACTGAGATATTTTATCAAAGCCTTGTTTTTAGGTAGTCCTCTGAATGCGCGGAAAAGAAGTTTGCTTCCTTCTTTTTCATTTTCCGGTGTCGGATTACCTGCTAATAATCTTTTTGCATCTGCCAGAAGGCTTGTAACCAAATTCTTTTGTGCATTGAAAACCCTCTGAACATTAGGTTTAAATTCTTCAAACTCCTGATTTTCTCCTTTTGGAGTCGGACCTGAAATGATAAGAGGAGTACGGGCATCATCAATAAGAACCGAGTCAACCTCATCAACAATTGCAAAATTATGAGGGCGTTGCACCAATTCTTCAGGAGTGCGCGACATATTATCACGAAGGTAGTCGAAGCCAAATTCGTTGTTCGTTCCAAAAGTGATATCAGCATTATAAGCCATTTTTCTTTCGACAGAGTTTGGTTCGTGTCTGTCAATACAATCGACAGTTAATCCGTGAAACTGATATAAAACTCCCATCCACTCAGAGTCACGTTTTGCAAGATAATCGTTAACTGTAACAACGTGAACACCTTTTCCGGGAAGTGCATTAAGATAAACAGGTAAAGTTGCGACCAAAGTTTTTCCTTCACCTGTACCCATTTCAGAAATCTTTCCCTGGTGCAATACAATACCGCCAATAAGCTGAACATCATAGTGAACCATATCCCAAGTCAAAAGGTTTCCTCCGGCAAGCCAACTGTTGTTATAAAGAGCTTTATCACCAACAATGCTGATATGTTCATAAACTGCAGCCATATCTTTATCCATCTGAGTGGCTGTAACTTCTACCTTTTCATTCTCCTTGAATCTTTTTGCAGTTTCTTTCATCACGGCAAATGCTTCCGGAAGAATCTCATTTAAAATATCCTGGGTAACATCGTAAGATTCTTTTTCGAGTTTTTCTATTTGCCTGTAAAGGTCTTCCTTTTCCTCAATATCAATATTATCTTCATTTTCAATCCGCTCTTTTATTTGCTTAATTTCTTCTTCATAATCAGTAATACTTTCCCAAATTTTCTTTCTGAATTCCTGAGTTTTTTCTCTTAGCTGGTCATTTGTAAAATTTGAAATGATCTTTGTAAACTCATGAACCTTATGCACCTGAGGCATAATAGCCTTAATATCTTTGTCGGATTTAGTTCCTAAAAACTTCTTAAAAATGTCTAACATACTAATAAATAACTAATTAAATAATAATTCTAATGAACTTGCAAAGATAGTTTAATATAGGCGAATTATGAAATAATTCTTTATTTTTTTGGTCAAAATAAATATTCAATATTCTTTTGTCAGGTTAAATATTCTTTATATTTTGCATATCTGATTTATAAATTTATTTTTATGCAAAAAGCTGTTAAGTATATATTGTTTTGCTTTACACTTTTAATTGTTTATGAAGATGCGAAATCACAAAAACCTGATTTTAAAAGACATGAAATTGAAATAAATTATTCATACTTTACAACAGCAAAGATCATCAACAATATTTACGATAAACTTTATGGTTTTGGAGATCATAACGACAATTATTTATTCAATAATAATTTCAATTCGTATGGGGCGGCTTACTTCACATATCGATTTAACCTGCTAAAAAAAATGTCACTTGGTATTACTTGCGGTGTTGACTTTTCTAATGCGGATATAGTTGACAACAGAAATGCATATTTTGGTAATACAAGAAAGACCTATTTAACATCAGCATTAGAATGTAAATATAAGTATGCCGATAAAAAAATAGTTTCTTTTTATGGATTTTTGGGAATTGGTTATAGTTGGCTATTTACCAAAGATAATTATATAATGGATCCTCAAGGAATGAAATTCGTAAAAATGATAAAAAATCATCTAGATGGACAGATCACTCCTATTGGAATAAGGATTGGCAAAACATTCGGAGGGTTTATCGAATTAGGTATTGGGTATAAAGGATTTCTGAACGCAGGACTTTCATTAAATATTTAATAAGCTTATTATGAAAAAGATTATTTGTTTTTTTGTTTTCATGTCGGTTATGACAAATCTCTTGTCACAGGATTTGGATTATAAAAAAAATGAATTTGAACTTAACTATGCTTTTCTTACTGATGAATTTGTTTTGAATGCTTTTTCAGAAGCTATAATACACCTAGGCAAGCACACTGACAGCAATTTTATTTATCGTGACAGACAGATGTCAAAAGGTGCAATTTATTTTACCTATCGCTATAACCTTTTGCAGAGTATGTCGCTTGGGCTTACAAGCGGCCTTGATCTGTCTGATGGATTTATAGACGATTATGAAGGGAGGATGATTGGCACAACAAAAAAAGTAAATCTTACAATTGCTGCAGAGTGCAAATATAAATACCTTGACAGAAAGATCATCACACTCTATGGATATATTGGTATTGGCTACAGTATCCTTTTGGCAAGAAATTATTTTACCACCATTGATCCGGGTTTGCCATTTGGTGATAAGATCCAAAACCACTTCAATATGCATATTACACCAATCGGTATGCGTCTAGGTAAAAAGTTCGGCGGTTTTTTGGAGATCGGACTTGGATATAAAGGTCTGTTGAATGCTGGAGTATCATTAACCCTTTAAAATGCAAATACAA
>CAZELC010000394.1:0-2629 GCA_964512865.1 uncultured Bacteroidales bacterium | reverse complement strand
CTGGGGATTTGTTCCTGAAGACCATATTGTCGGTAAAGCTTTGTTTATATGGTTATCTCTTAGCGAGAGAAAAGGGTTGTTCAGCGGAAAAATCAGATGGAACAGAATGTTCAGAATTGTTAAATGACATTTCTTTCAGTAAAGGCAGATTATCCGGGTTACTGTTTTTTAAGACGAAAATTATTTTCTTCCGTTAAGAAATACCTCAAGCTTTTCAGTCCCGAAATTTATTGTGTCTGCCACTTTTCCTGAAATATTCGGGGAATTTACTCCTTCGTGAAGTACTTTATCAGCGGTAAAAACCCTTGCCTCATCCCAGATACCTGTATTTATAAATGTTGATAACAATTTTGAGCCGCCTTCAACAATTGCCGACATAATTTTAACAGTCCTGAGATAATAACATATTTGAGAAATCAGATTCTTATCAAATTCAATTTTCACAAAATCATTATTTGAGGATGAATCGAAAGCATTTGTTTTTTCGTTAAAAATTATCGTTTTCGTCGAGTTGTCAAAAATTTTCAATTCTTTTGGAAGCTTCAGAGTTCTGTCCAGGACAATTCTTACAGGATTTTTTCCTGACCAGCAGCGTGCAGTAAGTTGAGGATCATCTTTAAGTGCTGTATTGGTTCCAATCATAATAGCTGCTTCCTCAGTACGCCATTTATGGTCAAGCTGCCTAAGCTTTTCACCGGTTATCCTTGCAGGTGGCGCTTCAAAAAGTCCTTTTCTGTTTATATCAATAAAACCATCAGCAGATTTGGCCCATTTAAGAATTATATATGGTCGTTGTTGTTTATGATATGTAAAAAACCTCTTATTAAGTTCTTCACATTCTTTGTCAAGCACATTAGATATCACTTCACATCCGGCATTACGCAATTTTTCAATACCTTTTCCGCAAACCTTTTCATTGCAATCAACATTTCCGATAACAATTTTCGGTATACCGGCTGCAATAATTGCATCTGCGCAAGGAGGTGTTTTTCCGTAATGAGAGCAAGGCTCAAGATTCACATACAAAGTTGAACAAGAGAGAAGTGATTTATCTTTAACACTTTTAATGGCATTAACTTCTGCATGCGGTTCCCCGTAAACTCTATGAAAACCTTCACCAATTATCTTATTATCAAAAACTATAACGCATCCAACCAGCGGGTTTGGAGCAACATTTCCTGCTCCACCTTGAGCCAGTTCAAGGCATCTTGTCATGTATTTTTCATGATATTCCATACATCAAAAATATGAAAACTTTTTAAATCATCAATATGATAATAAATATGATAAAATATCGTTCATAAAATTGTTTTGACTTATGATAATTCCAAAAAAATATTAGGTTTGTAAAATAAATAAAACATTGGTGCAGCGATACAAAAAATTATTACTTCTCACAATATTGTTGATTTTCAGTAATACCATTTTCTCACAGATTGGCGGAAATTCGACTTATTCGTTTTTAAACCTTACAAACTCTGCAAGAATAGCAGCACTTGGAGGTAATTTTCTCGCCATAAAAGATAACGACCTTACGCTTGCAGTAGCAAATCCTTCTTTAATTGGACCGGGCATGAGTAAAACAATAGCGCTCAGCTTTGTTGACCATTACGCAGACATTAATTACGGCTTTGCTTCCTATTCACATACTTTTAACAAAGTTGGCAGCTTTGCGGCTACAATGCAATATATTAATTATGGGAAATTTCTTCAGGCAGACGAATCAGGTCAGACTTATGGAAATTTCAGTGCCGGTGAATATGCACTTACTATTGGTTGGGGAAGAAGCCTCGACAAGCATTTTTTTATAGGCTCAAACTTAAAGCTTATTTATTCCGGTCTTGAATCTTATCATTCTTTTGGAATAGCTGTTGATGTTGCCGGAACTTACTATCTGGAAAAAAATAATTTCGCAGCTTCTGTAATTTTTAAAAATATCGGAAGGCAATTGGTTTACTACACTACCGGTAACAATGAGAAACTTCCTTTTGAAATCCAACTTGGAATATCAAAGAAATTCGCTCACGTTCCTTTAAACTTCTCCATTTTATATAATCATCTTGAGAAATTCGACCTGACTTATTCCGACCCGAATAACCCAAAACCTGTTGTAGATCCACTTACAGGTGATTCTATTAAAGAAAATAAGTTTGAGAAATTTGGCGATAAATTAATGAGGCATTTTGTTGTGGGCGTTGAATTTAACCCTATAAAGGCACTTAGTATCCGTTTCGGTTATAATTATCAGCGGCGACAGGAGTTAAAAGTCGAAACGAAAAAAGGGCTTGTAGGTTTTACTTTTGGCGTAGGTCTGAAAATATCCATGTTCAGCTTCAGCTACGCAAGAGCCATAAATGCTTTGGCAGGTCAACCTAATTATATTACCATAACGACATCCATTTCAGATTTCAAGAAAAAAAACAAGCCAAAAAATCAGTAAATGAAGCATTATGGTAAGGTATCAATCAAAATCGGTTTAAATTGTTTTCATCTGTAATTTCTAATGAAAAAAATTCTACTTCTTAGTAATTCAACAATTCAAGGAGAAAATTATCTTGAATGGGCTAAAAGCTATATCTCAGATTTTTTGTCAGAAAAAAATGTAAACAGGGTTCTTTTCATACCTTAT
>CAZELC010000393.1:0-2667 GCA_964512865.1 uncultured Bacteroidales bacterium | reverse complement strand
ATGTTCCCATACATTGGTTAACACTATTCAGTGCAAAGGTATTCGCTGTATGATTCGTAAGTGTACCTAAATTAGCAATTGCACCACTGCTAATTGATAGATCACCGGCTACAATTAACTGTTGACCATTTGCATCATAGGTACCATCTGAAATCGAAAAATTGTCTGCCAATGTCCAACCTACATTCGTTTTTTGTAATGTACCGATACCACTTTTCGTCAATAAATAAGCCCCTGTTGCAACACCTCTTATTATTAAATTTGCAGTATTTGTATTTAGCGTTGCTGTTCCGGTAATATTAATGTTGTTGAATGAAACGGCAGCTGTACCACTAGACACATTAGCTCCCTTATCCAAAGTAAGTATTTGATTGCCTATATTCAAATTACCTAAAACATGTGTAATTCCAACACCGGATGTTGCCAATCCGGAAGTAATCGTAGCGGAAGCACCTAGTGTTACATTAAAAGCGTTTACACTTATATCAGTAGCCAAATCAAGTATTCCTCCATTAAGCGCCAAATTTACACCTACTATACCAAGTGCTGCTGTATTGGCTAATTTTAATGTACCTGCAGTTAGTGTTCTTGTTCCACTAAAATTATTCGAACCGGACATAACCAAAGTGCCTCCGTTTCCATCAACTGATAAGCTATTAGCAGAAATATCACCCGATATTGTAGCAATACCTGCTGTTTTTGTCATGGAAACATTTCCCGTTGTTGTGAAACCTGAAATGCTTTGTGTTATTACTGTTCCGGAAATTATAATTCCTCCTGAACCACTAGTTAAGGTGCCATCCTTAATAAAATCACCATGTAATGTTATCGAATTTGCTCCAGGAGTTAATGTTGAACCTACATTAATAGTTAATGGAACACTTGTGTTATTTCCTATTTGAACAACTCCGGGTGTAGTAATAGCTCCGGTATTTTTAATAATTATTCCGCCTGTTGCCACAAACGGTGTTATCCATTCTTCTGAAGTAGCAGTATAAGAGGCACCTTTATTGTATTGTAGTGTTGCATTCGCACCATAAGATACAACTCCTGTTGTTACTGTAATTGTTGCAGTTCCTTCCAGAGAAAGCAAATTATTAACAGTTGGGGCAGTAGCGAAAGTTTTAGCACCCGAACCGGAAAGGGTAAGATTATCGTATGTAGTAACCTTACATGTTTGTGCTGCGCCTGTATAATTTACAATATTACCAACCGCAGTTGCAGTAAGAGTTGTAATTCCGGAAGTTCCGTTTATATTTAGAATACCGGTTGTACCTTGCGTAACTCCGCCGGTTCCTGCAATACTAGTAGTGGCTGTAATTGTTCCATTATTAGTAAGCATAATGGCTCCACCGGTTACTGTAAGTGCAGTTGAACAGTTTAATGTGCCATTGTTTGTATAATTTCCGGTGAATGTTATTGAGGGAATAACAATTGCAGTAGATCCGCTTAACACCTTGTTCGTACCACTAAAAGTGTAAACTTCTGTAGAAGCAGTAAAAGTGCTCGCATTGTTCGTAAAACTACCGGTTATAGACATACTAGTTGTAGAGGCGTCATTCCAAACGGCACCGCTATTAAGCGTAACATCTCCGTTGAACTGTTCTGCACGTGCACCTGACAAATTTATTGTACCTGTTATATTCGTAGCACCGTTTACAATAATAACACGTGATGTTGTGAGTGTACCTCCACTATTGATTGTAAGTGTACCCAAAGTAAGGGTGGTACCAGCACTTGTTACATTAAGAATAGATCCAGTGTTAATAACTAGAGAACCACTAATAGTCCAACTTGCAGCCGTTGTCAACGTATTATTATTCTGAATTGTAAAAACGTCAGAAGCGTTTGTAAAATTAGCAGGATGGCTTCCTGTTCCATCTGTATTCGTCCACCAGTAATCTGTATTTTCTGGATTTCCATTAGTCCATGTATAATAATTTGTTGCATGTGAAAAGACTGAAATAAAAAACAACATAAAAAATATTAAAACAATTCTGCTTGTAATGCTGAATTTAATGATACCAAATTTAAAATAGTAGACAAACATTGAATTAATTTTATATGTGCAGTTTTTATTTCTCATTTTCTAACTTTTGCATACGTTTACAAATTATTATTAAATCTATGTTAAAATTACATCTTTTGCACCCACAAATCAATAAGTAATATCATTATTGTTTTGTACGTATAATTACTTATTAAAACATGGCAAGTTGCCCTGTTTACAAAAGAAACATAGTAAAATAGTATTTACTAATTGTACATAAAACAACTATTTTTTTCTACGAATTAATATTATTATCAAACATATTCTTTCCTTCATTTTTTAAAATGTTTCTTTTATTTACATTGTATGAAAAATTATACAGAAAGGTTAAATTTCTTAAAAATCTGTTTGAGTAAATAGTTTATTAAGTCCTCATGATGTAATAATAAAAAGTATTCTTTTTTGGCAATAAAACTATAAATTATAAAGAGATTTTATATGCCACCAATAATATAATAATATTTTGAAAAACTTATAAAAATTGGAAGTTTAACAAAGCTAGTTATAAAAAATCCACGACAATCCTAAACGAAAACAACGATCGTTATTTGGATAATGAAGCGATGAAAAATAATTGAAACCGCTTAACCCGGAATTTAAATGTTCTAATTTTAAAA
>CAZELC010000392.1:0-2684 GCA_964512865.1 uncultured Bacteroidales bacterium | reverse complement strand
AGAAGAGGCTGACAAGGCTTCTGTGGAAAACAATTCTGTATTTGCAGAAGATCCAAGAGCAAGAGGCTGGAGAAAAGTAGTTGCCTCCCCAAAACCTGTCGTTATTGGAAACCGCAATACTATTGAAAGCATTGCGAGAAGCGGTCAGATTGTTATTGCTGTTGGTGGAGGCGGAATCCCTGTTTATTATAAAGAACCAAATTTTCTTGAAGGTATTGATGCTGTTATAGATAAAGATCTTGCCTCAGCATTACTTGCTACGCAAATTCATGCTGACGAATTCTATATTATGACTGACGTACCTAAAGTGTGCATCAATTTCAGGAAATCTGATGAAAAACATTTGGATATAATTACAACCACAGAAGCAAAAAAATATCTTGAAGAAGGTCATTTTGCGGAAGGCAGTATGGCACCAAAAGTAAGAGCTGCAATTATTTTTGCTGAAAACAGTAATGGATGCACTATAATTACTGAGGCTTCACAACTCAATAATCCTGATTGCGGAACTAAAATTATAAAAGGTTAATCTCACAATACCATTTGTATGACTAAATGCCCTAAATGTGAAACTCAGCTGGCTGAAAATGCAAGATTTTGCTCCAATTGCGGCGAGAAGATTATTGAGGACGATATTTATGAAAATACAGCCGGCAATCATACCGAAGGATTTGAAACTATTGAAGACCATACTGAAGAAGAAAAAAGAAACATTTTCAAACGAGTTAAACTAATAATTTCTAATCCAAAACGCGAATGGGTTCAAATTGAATTTGAAAACCCGGGAATACCAAAGATGTTTTTCGAATATCTTTTACCCTTGGCATTAATCCCATTATTAAGCCTTATTATTGGGTATGGAGTTATTGGAGACAGAAATTCAATAGCCACACCGTTTTTATGGTTCAGAGATATGAAAGCCGGAATTGCCTACGGAATTGGTTTTTTCGCATCATGCATTCTCACCCCTGTTATAGCTGCTTTCATAATTAATTCAATTGCACCAAAATTCAAAACTGAAAAAAATATTAAAAGGGCATTCCAACTTACAATCTATTCATTTACTCCTGTAATGATATCAGGAGTATTGTTTATTGTACCGCTATTCTCATTTATTGCGTATCTTGGCGGATTTTATGGTATTGTTCTCATCATGTTTGGAGTAACAAGAATTATGAAAACACCAAATACTGGAACTATTGGTTTTTTCTTTTCTACCTTAGGAATTTTATATGGACTTCACTATATTATTGTTCTGTCACTACGACTTCTTGCCTACTTTATTTTTTATGACTTTTTTAAAATTTAGTTACTATGAGCAGAATACCTGATTACAAAAACTATCCAAGACCTAAACTTGTATTTTTAGCGACCTGTTTTACTGGTATTATTTCAACATTTATTCCATGGGCAAAGGCACCTGTTGGATTTACACATAATTTACTTACTTCCGGACTTCATTTTTTTGAAGGGTGGCTTGTATTCTTCTCATTCCTAAGTGCATTTATTGTTTATTTCTATGGCTTAAAACTTAAATTCAGTGAACACTTTGTCGAAAAATTACCATTATGGGCTAGCATTGCAGCAATATTATTTACGGTAATTTTTTATTTCAGAGCTGATTTTCCAATTTTAATCGGCACCTATATTACTTTTGCAATATCATTATTTCTACTCCTGATAACTTCGAATATCATAAAATTCGATAAATAATATGGAAAAGGTACATAATCATAGTAATTGTCCTGCCTGTTCTGCAAACCTTTCTGGTGAAGAATATCACTGTCCTTTTTGTGGCTACCGAATTGTTTTTGAGAATAACATAGAACCTATAATATTGGGAGAAACAACAACTGAGTTAAATCCAGCTGAAACAGACAATTTTAATGGAAGTTTAAGTTCAGATGAGCAAAGTAATTTATCTTTAGAAAACACTTTAGATAAAAAAGATCAGTACACTCCTCCTGAAATTGTAAAAGTTGATAAAGTAGACGAAATTAAGATTTCTCAAGAAAATAATATTTCTGAATTTTCTACAAATATTGTTGTTACTGCTGAAGATTCGGAAATTAATGAGCCACAGGATAGCAATAGCGAAAATAATGATAAAGAAAAAGAATTAATAAGCGAGGAGATTTCACTATTAAATGATGATGAAGCAGAAAACGAAGAGAAAAAAGTAAAAAAACGAAAGATCATTACTAATATAATAGTTTTTGCAGTTTTTATATTAGTCGCTTTGGGTGCTCTAACAATACTTCATTATTACGACAAAGTAGATGTATTTTTCCTTCCTGACAGAAATAATGGCAACTCTAAAACTTCTAAAACAGTTAGTATTATTGAAAAAAACTATTATTTTTGCTATTCGACAGGAAAAATAAATAAAAAGAAATTAGTTGTATTTTCAAAGATTTTTAAACTTGAAGAAAAAGGTAACAACGAGATATTATCATCAAAAAAGTTCAATGAAACAATAAAAAAATCCATTTCCGTAAACACTGATAACCTTGATACAACAATTTGTAAAAAGTTTAATAATCCCGTTTCGGCATATAAAGAAAAAAACATAATAATGGATAAATATCTGAAGCAGAAATATAGTTTCCGCTTTGTTGAAATAAAATAATCATCTTAAAAAACATTAATTAATTATATTATTAACAATTTTGGAGGTTTTATGG
>CAZELC010000391.1:0-2690 GCA_964512865.1 uncultured Bacteroidales bacterium | reverse complement strand
ACCAATGGGTCCGCCAAACCCCGGACCTGGTGCATCTTTGGGTGGTTATGCTTTTTCTGAAAGACCGGATAGTATTACAGGTTGGATTAAATTTACCAGTGTGCTTGGAGATATGTACAGAATAAATGTACAGTTAAGTAAATGGGACACTGCTTTGGAAACCAGAGTAATTATTGCAAGTGGTTTATATTCTAACAATTTTTCCATCGACAGCTTTTCCAGGTTCACAACACCTTTATTATATTCAAGCTCAGATTTACCGGATACTGCTGTTATAAGGCTGGAAGTGGCAGATATGATGTTCAGGCATATCGGCACATCACTATGGGTAGATGATCTTGCCTTTACTTTTTCTGATGCTTCTGTAAAATCCGTTAAACAAGATTATGACATAATCAGAGTTTTTCCAAACCCGACAAACGGCGAAATAAATATTTTTACAAATTTACCTGATGAAGTGAATTTTGAAGCAAACATTTTCAATGCGGATGGAAAGTTGTCCGGAAAAATTGGAAATTCTAAAAATATAGATATTTCAGGCTTTGCTAATGGTATTTATTTTATTCAAATAATTTCCGATAATAAAATGCTTGGCACCCAAAAAATTATTTTATCAAAATAATTGATATTGCAGAGAATTAAAGGGTGCGGAAAATTTCTATAAGTAAAGATTCTAAATAAAAGGAGTTAATTGAAATATTTTCAATTAACTCCTTTTAATATTTTAATTGGCAATGGATTAAGATTTTTTTTAATCACTTTTTTTAGTATTCTGGTGGAAGCTCTTTAAGTTGTTCATAAGTAAAAACCGGACCGTCTTTGCATACAAAGTACTTTCCAACATTACATCTTCCACATTTTCCGAATCCACACTTCATTCTGTTTTCAAGTGTTGTAAAAATATTTTCAGGTGTAAAGCCCAATTTTTCAAGAACCGGGAAAGTGTACTTAATCATTATTGGAGGTCCGCAAACTATAGCTATTGTATTAGCGCTTGTAAGTCCTGCTTTTTCAACAACGGTTGGAACAAATCCGACTTCTCCATTCCAGTCAGGAGTTTCTCCACCCGGATCGACAGTTTGTATAAGTTTTACATCCGGCATTGCATCCCAATCGCGAAGTTCTTGTTTATAAACAAGATCAGCCACAGAGCGAGCGCCATAAATAATAGTAACATCTTTAAAATCTTTTCTCAGATCAAGGCAGTTCCATATTAAGCTGCGCATTGGAGGTAAAGCAATACCACCGGCAATAAAAAGAAGGTTTTTTCCTTTCCAGTTTTCTATAGGAAAAAAATTTCCATAAGGGCCGCGGAATCCCATTAATTCACCTTCTTCAAGGTTCGACAATGCAGTTGTGACTCTGCCTGCCTGACGGAATGTACATTCAATATAATCTGTTCTTGTTGATGCTGAAGCAACGCAAAAGGTAGATTCACCTTCGCCAAAAACCGAGTATTCGCCAAACTGACCTGTTTTATATTCTTTATGGAATTTCTCACCATCAGCTTCATTAACAAATTTCAGCTTAAATGTTTTAACGAAAGGAGCTTCTTCCGTAATCTTTTCTATCCTCATCAAATAAGGCAAATAAATATTTTGTTCGCTCATTATTGTACCTCCGAAATTTTAATCAAATGTTCCATCAAATTCATATCAACCGGGCATGCGCGTGAACATCTTCCACAGCCTACACATCCGTAAACATCTTGCCTGTCGGGCATATAAGAGAATTTATGCATAACTCTCTGACGCCATCTCTGGCTTTGAACCTCTCTTGGGTTATGACAGGAAGTGTGCAAAGTGAACAATGCAAAACCGCAAGAATCCCAGCAACGAACGCGAGTACCTGTTTTTCCGTTAGATTCGTCCTGAATATCAAAGCATGCGCAAGTCGGGCAAACAAAAGCGCAGGCACCACATCCTATACAACGAAGTGACTGATCAAGCCATAATTCTTCATTATTAAAAGATGATGTTGCTTTTTTATAGATTTCTTCAATTTTAAATTTAGCTTCAACATCAGCAAGATTTTTTTCTTTCTCTTCATTAGGTTCTGCTGTAAAGAGTTCAGGAGTTTTTGCAGCCAGAGCAGATCCTTTTTCTGTAACTATTTCTGCGAGATAATCGCCATTACTAAGTTGAGTTAAAAGAATATCGCTTCCTTGCGTATTACCCGGGCCGCCATTTACAGATGTACAGAAACAATATTCATCTGCTTTACTGCAACTGATTCCAATAATTGTTGTTTTTTTAAGTCGCTCAGTAAAAATAGCATCAACATAATCCCAAGTAAAAATAGCATTCAAAGCGTTTATTGCTGCTGCATCACAAGGTCTTACACCAAGCAGAACAATTTCAGGCAAGGTATTAACATCAACATTAATAAGTTCGGTTGAGGTTTTATCTTTTTTGTAGTCGAGCAGTTTTTCTATCTTTGGAAATGCAGCAAATTTTGCCGACTTAACTGTCTGAATATAATCTTCTGCCATCTCACCAACAGAAGTAATAAGTTCAAAGTTCACCTGTTTACCTTTACGGACAGGAGCATAAACTTTTTTACCTTCGGCATTCAGCTTATCAACAAGCGTTGCCAGAGATGTTTTTGTCAATGTTTTTTTCTCTATGCTCATTTTTTATAAGATAAAATTTGCTTTAGCTTTTTCTTTATCATCATTTTTATAAGAAGAC
>CAZELC010000390.1:0-2694 GCA_964512865.1 uncultured Bacteroidales bacterium | reverse complement strand
TATGAATCTGTTTATATTGAAGCTTTAGATTATGACCCATTAGTGGCTTACAATATTGTTAAAGAGATTATAAATCAAATGAATCTTAAAGCCAGAGAATTGCAAAGAGATAAAACAAAAGAAATAGTAAAGTTGTATAAAGATCAACTTGATTATAAAGCCCGACAGATTGACTCCATCGAAAAAAGAATGACCTTACTAAGAAAAGAGTACAATGTTATGAGCTATGACTACCAAATAAAAGAGATTACAAAAGGAATGGCAAGTAATAGCGGCAATGGAAAAAAGGTAAGTAATGAGGTTGAAAAAACTTTTGAAAACATTAAAATCTATGGTGGCGAATATGTGAATCTTGACCGGTATATTTTTAGCCTGACAAATGCTTATAACGAGATTAAAGTATTATATGATAAGTCAATCAGTGACCTTAACAAGGAGCTGACTTATGCAAATATGGTTACAACTCCGGTTCCTGCTGATAAAAAATCATATCCGATAAGATGGCTTATTGTGTTGATTTCAACTCTTTCAACTCTGGTAGCTGCAAGCCTGATTATTTCCATTGTGGAAAGAAATAATAAACAATAAATTACATTCGCTTTGTCGGAAAAACAAAAAATATTAACAACTTATATAATAACGTTTGTTTATTTAGCTCTAAACATTGCGTTTATTATTAATGATTTTTACTGGTTTCTTTTGCTTCCGCTAGCGGCTGTTATTATATATTATTATTTTTTCCGTCTAGATAATATTATATTATTAATCACTTTCTGTACTCCTTTGGCAATAACTTTTAGAATGACACAACAGGGGCTTTCCCTTTCTATCCCGACAGAGCCTTTGATGTTCGGAGTTCTATTGATTTTTTTATTTAAATTGCTTTATGATTCAAGTTATGATTTAAAGGTTTTTAAGCATCCGGTTACAATTTGTATTCTGCTTAATCTTTGTTGGATATTCATCACATCTATAACAAGCCAATTGCCTTTGATATCTTTCAAATTTCTTTTATCAAGATTATGGTTTGTAATTCCTTTTTACTTTGTTGCATTGTTAATGTTCAAGGAGCAGAAAGCAATAAAGAAATTCGCCTGGCTTTATATTATTCCACTTTTAGCGGTAATTTTTTACTCTACAATTAGTTTGTATACTTGGGGATTTGAAGAAAAAGCTGCGCATTGGGTAATGACACCATTTTATAATGACCATACTGCTTATGGTGCAGTACTTTCGTTTTTCATTCCTGTTGTATTTGGTTTCATTTTCGATAAAGGTTATCTGAAAAGTACGAGACTTTTTATTGGACTGACACTTATTATTTTGCTTACAGGAATTATTCTTTCATACAGCCGGGCAGCATGGGTAAGTTTAATAATTTCGATTGTTTTTTCTTTGATACTTATTTTCAAAATCAAGGTAAGGTGGATTATTGTTGGCACTCTGGCTATTGTAGCTCTGTTTTTTGTTTATAAAAGTGAAATTTTCTGGAAGCTGGAGAAAAACAAGCAGGATTCTTCTACAAATATTGCTGAACATGTTCAATCAATTTCCAATATTTCAACTGATGCATCAAATCTGGAAAGAATTAATCGTTGGAATTCTGCATTCAGACTTTTTAGAGAACATCCGTTTTGGGGCATAGGGCCGGGAACTTATCAGTTTCTTTATGCACCTTATCAACATTCAAATGAAAAAACAATTATCAGCACTAATGCCGGAGATAAAGGAAATGCTCACAGCGAATATATTGGACCACTTACTGAGCAGGGCATAATAGGACTAATCTCAATACTTAGTGTATTCATTTCCATTATTTACACTGGAGTTAAAGTTTATAAGCAATCTAAAGACAAAAATGTTAAAAGATTAAGTCTTATTTTTTTAGCCGGATTAATAACTTATATGGTTCACGGCTTTCTTAATAATTTTCTTGATACCGACAAAGCATCGGTGCCTTTCTGGGGATTTGCTGCAATTATTGTAGCGCTTGATATTTATCACAAAAACAAGTCTGAAGCCTGATTTTGTGATCACATTATTAGTTAACTAAAAAAATTACAGTGCTATTTTACAATAATACAAAGATTTGGTTCGTCTTCTTTGCTTTACTTTTTAATAACATTTATTTTTTCTCAAAAAGTTCATGCAATCTTCTAACATAAGCATATTCTTTCCATTTTGCTCTGGCTTCAGTAGCAGGAACACCAAAATATACTTTGCCGCCTTCAAGAGATTTATCAACTCCTGATGTTGCCTGAACAACAGCGCCTTTTCCAATGGTAAGATCTTTATTAATTGCCACCTGCCCCCAAATTATCACATCGTCCTCAATTGTGGTAACACCTGCTATAGCGACGTGAGATGCCAGAAGAACATTTTTTCCAACCACTGTATCATGACCTACCTGAATATGGTTATCTAACTTGGTGCCTTTTCCGATAATGGTATCTGCTGATACACCTTTATCAATAGTACAGCAGCATCCTATCTCCACATTATCTTCAATAACTGTTCTGCCACAGGACTCAAGTTTATCATAACCTTCAGGACGGCGTTTATAGTAATATGCGTCACCACCAATAACTGAGTTGCTGTGAATTATAACATTATCACCAATTACTGAATGATCATAAATGCATACACAGGGATGAATTATACAATTTTTACCTATTTTAACATGATTCCCAACAA
>CAZELC010000389.1:0-2705 GCA_964512865.1 uncultured Bacteroidales bacterium | reverse complement strand
CATGATCTAGATCCCAGCATGCTTTCAAAATATCAGCATCAACCTTGTTTCTTGTTATTACTGAAAGCTTTCTGCAGAATGCGGTTGATGCCGTTTTAAGTCCCAAACCGAACTTACCGAGTCTTTTCGGATCTGAACGAACTGCTGAACCGTATTTCATACCTTCAAGGAGAGTTTTTTCATCCATGCCACAACCATTATCAGCAATTGTGATTATAATATCACCCTCAACATCCATCAGAATTTTTATATCAATTTTTGTTGCTCCTGCATCGACAGAGTTATCAACGATATCCGCAAGTGCTGTATTAAAATCATATCCTGTATCTCTTAACCCTTCAATTAAACGAGCCGGATCAGGTGGTAAAATATGACTCCTTTCCATATAAAAATATCTCCTTACATATTATTAAATATTTATTACTCTCCAAGTGCTTCCAAGCTTTAATATTTTACCTTCAGCCAAACAATTTTCATTCCTCTTTAAATATCCGATATGATATATTTCATATTCATTTCTTGTAAGCGTTAAAGAATCACCTGACTTCAGATTATTCCTGTTAAAATATTTTGTCATACCAGTCAGGCGATATTCATTTCGAGTACCACCGTAAAAATAATTGTTATAATATATAAATGTAAATTTCCATATTTCATCAAATTGGTCATGAAAAGTAATAACACGTCGTGGATTTTTATCTGCTATATTCAAATCAGGAAAAAATGATAATATTTCTTCACTCTTTGGGATTAATATTCCTGCCTGATGACCGCCTGTTTCACCAGTATCATTTTTGCTTAGAACTTTTTCAATAGCGTTCGATCTATTCATTATTCAGATACAGCTCCATAAACTACTGGCGACATCGCTAATGCTCTTGCGATATCTGCTGAACTAATACTACATGAATCTGTACCTATAACAGC
Source organism: uncultured Bacteroidales bacterium (assembly GCA_964512865.1). Classification (GTDB taxonomy): domain Bacteria; phylum Bacteroidota; class Bacteroidia; order Bacteroidales; family CAIWKO01; genus CAZELC01. The sequence goes on along the minus strand of CAZELC010000389.1, from coordinate 1,778 downwards.
TGCTTCAGCCAAATCTCGTTTCTGTTCAATTCTGTCATAAATAACTTCTTCAATTGTATCCGGATAAAAAAGTCTGTGTACAGTCACAGGCAGAGTCTGTCCTCGTCTGTAGGCACGTGATGAAGCCTGATCTTCAACCGCTGGATTCCATTCAAGATTGTAATGAATAACATGATTTGCTGCAGTTATATTTAAACCTGTTCCAGCAGCTTTTGGATTTAACACAAGACATGCTGTACTATTTTGAGAACTGAATATGTCTATAATAGATTGTCTTTCTGAAACTGGAGTACGACCATCAATTTTCCAGCATTTAATATTATATTTCTCTTCAACATTTTTGCATATTAAATCAGACATGTTCAGAAATGATGTAAAAATTATTACTTTTTCCGAATTCAGTTGTATTTCTTCAATAATCTCCAGAAGACGTTGAAATTTCGGACTGACTAATTCCGGTTTAATATTCATACAATCTTCAATTAAAAAAGGATGCGCACAAAACTGTCTAAGTTTAGTTAAAGTAACGAGGGTTGCTGAATCACCATACTGAGCAATTATGTCCTGCCGGATCTCATTATATTTGATTACAGTTTGTTTATCCATCATTACGGCTTGAGGTATAATTAATTTGTCTGGCAGATCCATGGCAACATCAACCACTTTTCTTCTGAGAATAAAAGGTGAGACTTTTAATTCAAGATTTGATGCATCTTCAGTTGTATCCTCAATATTTTTTTCAAATGCTGATAAATTTCCAAGCAAACCTGGACAGGAAAAATCCATTAATGACCACAAATCTCTTAATCTATTCTCAACAGGTGTTCCAGTAACAGCTATAGACACTTTTCTTTTAAAGCCTTTAACAGTAAGTGATCTTTTTGTTTCTGGATTTTTAATTGCCTGAGCTTCATCAAGTATTAAAAAACTAAAATCAATCATATTGAACAATCCCTGATCTCTCACTGCCAAATCATATGAAGTAATAATTACATCATATGACTTTATTGTTGAAGGAAAGCCAGTTCTTTGCGTACCTAAATGTACAAGAATTTTTAAATTTGGTGAAAAATGAATAAATTCTCTTCTCCAGTTTTCAAGAAGAGTTGCGGGTGTTATAATAAGTGTTGGATTATTCCAAATCGTTTTATAAATAGTGATTAGTGATATAATTTGAACTGTTTTACCAAGCCCCATTTCATCTGCAAGTATACATCCAATTTCTTCTTTTGCCAGACTGATCAGCCATGAGACTCCTGATTTTTGATATTCGTAAAGCGTACCATTAAAGCCATAATTATATAATAATTCCTGATTTTCATAAAAAAAATTTCTATTTTCAGATTCACCAATTCTCTCTATTGTATTTTTCTTTGTAATTTTAATCAGTTGTGATTTTATTTGCAGCAGTTTTAAATATTGCTGCATTGATATCTCACCAATCTGATTGATTCCTGTAATTTTATAAATCTCCACTAACTCTTCCACTTCATCTTTAACAATAGGATACCAGTTATTCGAGATGATAATTTGATCACTTGTTGGTAAATTATTTACGTATTCTATATTTGAATCCGTTTTTAAACATATATTGATCACAGGTTTATCATTTTTGAAGGTTGGGATATTTAATTCAAAATAAAGTCTAACAGGAAAACGATTAATTTTAATATTTGCTAACATCTTGGATGGTTTTTGATTTATTGAATAATTTTTATAATTTGTCTGACCTTTAAATTCAATCCTGATAACATCCTCTGCAGGTATTGATTCCTCAA
>CAZELC010000388.1:0-2724 GCA_964512865.1 uncultured Bacteroidales bacterium | reverse complement strand
TCAACAGTTTCCTGTCCGAAAGCATCAATTAATTTTGGGTCTGGAACATTGGTATTCGATTGAGCAAACGATGTGCTCATCATAAATACACTTAAAAAAAGAATGATTAATTTTTTCATAAGATATTCGATTTTAAAAACGTGAATCTATTGATATTAATATAGACGCTAGTGTTTTTAAATTGTTCTATATCTTTGAATTATGTTTAGATATTTTTTGGGTATTCCGGCATCACCCTACTCACACTTCACATTCCTAATGCAATTCAGCAAAATTGGTATTTTGTGACAAAAAAAAGAGTATACATTTTTGTACACTCTTTTTTTACTCTTTTATTTATAATTTTTAATTTTCTCGTATAATAAGAAGCGATCCGCTATACTTGACTGTCTTAGCTTTTCCTTTATAATAGAAAGAAAAATAGTATTGTCCATCTTGCAATTTTTCAGCAGTAAATACTTTTTCTCCTATATACAATTGATCCTCTTTCATATAAGTATCATAGTTTTCTGCTTCATATACTTTCTTACCCCATCTGTCATAAATCTGAAGTGTATTAGTTCTATATTCATCAGGATCTTCCGGATTGATATCAGGGTTCAAATTTTTAATCGCAAATACATCATTTAAACCATCTTTATTTGGGGTTATGATATTTGGAAATTCTAGATCTTGTTCAATTACTACTCTATGTTTGATACTACTTTTACATCCATATGCTGTAGTGATATAAAAAGCTACATCGTAATCACCCCATGTGGTAAAAGTATGAGCTGCATTCCATTGTGTAGAGTCTTGAGAACCATCTGCAAAATCCCAATACCAATTTGCGTCCGGATTATTTGCAAAAATTACAGAATCACAATAATTGGTAAAAGTTACAATTCCTCCTGTTTCAGACATTAATGATATTTCTGGTGTAAAGGAGAACTCAGCTATTGGTTGAGGAAATACTTCAATAAAATTCCATTTCATAAGGGAATCTCCACAACCATTCTCAGTAATAGCTACTAATTGTACACTATATTTTCCCGGTTCTTCAATAAAGAAATCAGGATTTTCTAAATTTGATGTAAAAACTTCCTGTCCTAAAGCATTGTAAATACGCCATGCATAGGTCATTGGAACATTATCCGGGGTTGTCTGGTTGGTAAATGAAACGGAAAGTGGTGCACAACCCTGTTCCGAATCAACTACAAATTCAGGCACCGGAGTAGGATTGATGGATACCAAAATCGAGTCTTGACCTTTACAAATCAATTCAGATCCTATAGCTTGTGCAGTAATTTCAATAGAATACCATCCTTCCATGACTGCCATAATTTCATCTGTACTGGCACCGGTATTCCACCAATACTCTGCATTTGGATCATTATAATTAGCATTTAAAATTACTAATTCTCCTGCACATATTCTGATTGTATCAACTCCGTTATTAATATTGGGAATAGGTGATTGTACGATTTCGATTGTAAAAGTTGTGTCATAAGCACAGCCATACGCATCAATAACAGTGGAGGTAAAAGTATTTAAACCAATTTGATTGGACGAAATTGTTGCAGATAATGCAGACGTTGGATTTACTGTTCCCGGGCCGCCCCAGATTACGGTATCGGCTCCAACTGTATAGCCCCAACCACCTGGAATAATAGATTGGTCCAAAGATAAAGACCAGCTAAAAATATATCCATTATCTGCATACAAGTTATCAGTTACAGTTATTTTCCAATTTCCATTTAATGGACATCCTAAAAGGTTTGTAAAAGACTCATAATTTCCATAAAATGTTGGCAAAGTTGGAGTAGCTGTATATGAATTAGGAACGCTTGGGACTAAAGTCTGTAAGCCTCCCGCTCCATTATCATGGCCACAAGGGTCAACATAACTGAATCCTACTGTTGGGCCACCTCCACCAAAACAATTGGTTGCCCCGGGTCTAAATTCATATTCATATCCTATTCCTGGAGTCAAATAACATGCATTATCAGTATTATCAATTGAACTACCAATTTGAGTATTACCACCCCCGTATGAACATGCTACGTTAATTGGTCCCGTAAGAGTTGCTGAATTATTATATGCTTTCAATATAGAGTTTGCCCCACTGGGACATGTTAATCTAATCGAAAGGTCACCACAATAGGAATGTTCCAAAGTTAATTTTACACCCAATAAGTGATTAATATTTGATAGCGTTTGTCCCGGGTCAAATATATCAAACAATAGATTAGACTCATATGAAATATTACTTCCATCAGGTAAAAACACCGTATCTGCTTTTGATAATGTTCCTGAAATAGCGGAACCAACAGATCCCAAACTAATAGTTGACATTGGATCATACCCCGCATTGACAGAAAAATCGGCATTTGAACAGTAGGTCAGATATGGGTAACTTCCTTTAATTGGATTTCCGGATACTCTTATTCTTCCTTTAAAGTACGAATTTGAAAAACACCCCATTGTATCAACTGCATATAGTATGTATTCCCAACCTCTTACATCTTCAAAACATTGTGAAATAACAGGCATAGTGTCAGGTTGTGTGAATCCCATTCTCCAAATAAATTTTGTATTTGCTTGTGTTTGATTATAGTTAATATTGTTTTGAAGAAAAACTGCTTCTGCTCCAAATGTAATACAACTATCTTTACAAACATTCATATATATATTTTCAACCAGTGGTTTTGTTGTTACCATCGGATCTAATTGTACGTTAAATGC
>CAZELC010000387.1:0-2729 GCA_964512865.1 uncultured Bacteroidales bacterium | reverse complement strand
AAAACAGGTTGTTAATCTGTTGGTCACCGTTATGGCTGAAGTTAATTTTGTTTATTCAATAATATTAGTTTTATGAAAGCAAAAAATACAATTAACGGCAAGCTATCAGTTAGTCTGGCACAAAAGACAAAAATAAAGATAGCAATATATTCATTAGTTTCAGGTGTTGCAATTTTTGCAACTGTTTTATTTATTTTACAAATTGCAGGGGTAATCTCTCCTACGGAAAATACCAGAGCCGGTACGACGACAGCTCCGGGTGTTATAAACCAGCAATTAGCAATGGATTTTAATGGAAAGTCAAATTTTATAAGTGTTGGTTCTCCAAGTCTCGGAATTACAAATAAATTTACAATAACTGCCTGGGTTAGATGGGATACAATACCTTCAGGAGGTAATCAATGGGCAAATATACTGACTTATACCTCAAAGACCGGAAACGGTGATAATGGTATTTTTTGGTTACAGCATAGTCAGGATAATTCCAAATTTGAGTTTGCTGTTCAAACAAGTAACGGGAGAGTTTATACTCAATCTAATACTACAACAAAAAAAGGAATTTGGTATCATTTAGCCGGTACTTACGACGGTTCGACAGTTAAACTATATGTTAATGGTGTATTGGAGAGCTCTACTTCGAATACAGGAAGTATTGCCAGTCTCTCAAATCTCGAACTTACAATTGGAGAATGGGCAAACAGTAGCGATAAATACAGAAGGTTTAACGGACAGATTGATGAAGTTAGCATTTGGACAAAAGATCTTACTGTAACTGATATTAAAAAAGTTATGTGCAAAGCAATTGACCCTGCAACAAGTAAACTTAAAGCCTATTGGAATTTTAATGACAACTCATCTCTTACAAAAGTTTATGATCTAACGAATAATCATTACGCTGGAAATATCACAGGTGCCAGATATGTAAGTTCCGGAGCTCCGGTTGGAAACGAAAACTCATCATATTATTCAGCACCGGCAACCAAATATAGCATAAAGCATCCTAATGGAGACAGTATTGTTTTCAGCAATTTCAGCTCACAGCCAACAGGTATTCAACTTTATTATCTTGATGCAGTTGATAATACAGATAATATCGGAAACAGCCCAGCCGATCAATTACTTACAAATCGTACTTTTGGTGCATTTATAGTTGCAAATCAGCCCATTACCTATAATGTCACATATTATTATAAAAATAATCCTTATATTAATACTCCGGGTGCTAAAGCTGCTGGCGGTTATGATCCATCTGATTTGATTTTTACTGTAAGACCATCGTCGGATACCGTTTGGAATTCTGTTAATGCAACAAACGATGTTAATAATCTTAAATTTACCTACACCGGTTTAAGCGGTCGTACTGAAATTGCTTTAGGTGCCAGTAATGGGCATTTACCAATAAGTCTGTTATCATTTTCAGCAGATACAAAAGATAACGATATCATATTAAACTGGAAAACAGCAACTGAAATCAATAATGACTATTTTACAGTTGAAAGATCAACTGACTGCAAGACATTTGATGCCTTGGAAAAAATAAATGGTGCAGGAAACAGCAATATGATTTTGAAATATGATTATATTGATAAAAATGTAAAAGAAGTAATTAATACCAATAAAGTTTACTACAGGTTAAAGCAAACAGACTTTGACGGTAAATTCACTTACTCAGGAATAGTAGCTATCTCTCTTACAAATGAAGAAAGCACTCCTTTTGAGCTTTTATCAGCCAGTCCAAATCCTTTCATTAATGATATTTATCTAAATATTTCTTCGACTGTTGAAGGGTCTGCTGTTGTAAAATTTTTCTCCACAAACGGGAAATTAATAAAAGATAACCAAATAAATATTCAAACCGGAGTAAATTCAGTAAAACTTAATGATATTTACGGGCTTAAAAAAGGAATTTATCTTATAAGGGTTGAAATGAATGAAATTAAGTCGAAAATAATCAAAGTAATTAAAAACTAACCAAGGCTTTCATAAACAACTTTATACCTATTACTCAACCCCGTATATTATGTTTTGCGGGGTTTTTTCATTTATAATATTGATTTTTTACATGGAATCAGGTATTTTTACCTATATAAACAAGCTGATTACCTGTTGATTTGAAATTGATGGATGTTGTACTTTTGGCTAATGAATTAATTTGAAGTATCAGAATTTATAAAAAATATATTGTATGAAAACGAAAACCTCCCTTAAAAATAAACTGGCAACTAAAGTCAATCTTAGTACAGTAATAGTTGCTGCCGGTATTTTTTCCATAGTACTTGCCGCTATTTTATTTACCATAAGCAATTTTGGGATACAAAAACAATCGGAAGCCGCTGTTTTTCCTAGTGGTACTTACCGTATTGGAGGAAGTGGAAGTAGTCCTTCGGCGGGTTGTTCTTATGTTAATATTAAATCGGCCTTAACTGCAATGAGCGGAAAAAGCTTAAACGGACCTGTTACATTTATATTAACTTCATCATATACTGGCTCCGGTGAAACTTACCCAATTACTTTCAATGCTGTTACAGGTGCAAGTAGTACAAACGTTATAACAATAAGACCTGATATTAACACAAATATAAATATTTCAGCCTCATCCAGCACCAGTGTTTTGAAATTCAATAGTGCTTCTTACTTCACAATTGACGGATATGCTATTAATGATTCATCTACAAGAAGAATTACAATAATCAATAAAATATCGATTGTTTTCAAAAAGTGGGAATACC
>CAZELC010000386.1:0-2730 GCA_964512865.1 uncultured Bacteroidales bacterium | reverse complement strand
GAGGTAATTATGCATATCTGTCATGTGGCTTTGGAATTGTTGTAGTAGATCTGGTAAAATATGAAATTAAAGACACCTATTTTATCGGACCAAACGGATCTTATATAAATGTTTATGATCTTGCAAATGATAATACAAATTTTTATGCAGCAACCGAAAATGGTATTTACTCTGCAAAATTAAATAATAACAACCTGGCGGACTTTTCAAACTGGAAGAAAGATACAACCATTAATAATCCGGATGCAGCGTACAGCCATATTGAATGTTATTATGGTAAGATAATTACCAGTCTTGTTGTTAACGGATGGGGTAAGGATTCTATGTTCGTCAAAAAGAATAATGTCTGGTCGCATTTTGACTCAACAAGAGTTGATAATTTCTTCAATCTTAGGATATCAAATAATCTGTTTTACTCCTGTTGTAATTATAATGTTGCCGTTTATGATTCAGCCTTGAACCAGATTGACGTTATTTGGAACTACAATCCGGGCACACCAATGCCAAGCGATGTTATTTTTGATACAAGTCGCGTAACATGGATTGCTGACAGAAGCAAAGGTTTGGTAAGATTTGAAAATTATACCGCTTCTTTTATAAAACCTAACGGACCTGGTTCAACAAATGTATTTTCCATGACAAACGATGGCAATGCTTTATACGTTGCTCCAGGTGGTTATAACAGTGCTTGGCAAAATAACTGGAATATTGACGGAATGTTCTCTTTTATTGAAGAATCTTGGTATTCATTAAAGGATTATAACCCGCAACTCGACACAGTTTTTGACATCCTTGATATGGTCATTGACCCATCATCAAGTAATAAAGTTTATGCCTGTTCATGGTCGAAAGGTCTTTTAGAATTCAATAACGGATACCTTACAACAATCTATAATGCTAATAATAGCAATTTAGAAATGCCGATCTCCGGTTATAATTGGCTAGGTGTAGGCGGGCTGGCTTATGATGATGATAATAATCTTTGGATGATCAACTCCGGCTGTAACTATCTGCTTAAAGAAAAAAAGACAGACGGAACATGGGATAAATATAATTTTTCCGGTGTAATAAGCCAACCTACTGCTACAAAATTAATGATTGATTCTAGAAATTACAAATGGATAATTCTGACACATTATAACGGCATTGCTGTTTTTAATGATAATAATACTTCTACAAAAGCAGACGACAAAATAAAGCTTATAAACTCTTCTACGGGTTCAGGAGCTCTGCCGAGTAATTATGTACTAAGTTATGCTGAGGATAAAGATGGTGAAATATGGATTGGAACCGATAAAGGTATTGCCGTTATTTACAATCCCGAGAACATTTTCAACGGCGGCAGTTATGAATCTCAACCAATAACTGTTATGCAGGATGGAACAGCTCAGCATCTTCTAGAATTTGAAAGCGTTACCTGTATAGCAGTTGACGGTTCAAACAAAAAATGGTTCGGTACAGAAAAAGCCGGTGTTTTTTATATGTCAGCTGATGGTATTCAGCAGATTTATCATTTTACTGAAGATAACAGCCCTCTTTTATCAAATAATATCAGTAGCATTTCAGTAAATGACAAAACCGGGGAGGTGTTTTTCGGAACAGCAAAAGGAATTTGTTCGTTTAAGGGTAAAGCAACCGAAGGTGGTGACGTGTTTGACATTGTTTATGCATATCCAAATCCTGTAAGGGAAAACTTTGAAGGCACAGTTGGTATTAAAGGTCTGGTAAATAATGCGTATGTGAAAATAACCGATGTGTCAGGAAATTTAATTTACGAAACCAGAGCTGAAGGCGGACAAGCAGTTTGGAATATTAAAAACTTCAGTGGCCAGAGAGCTAAAACAGGTGTCTATTTGGTCTTTTGTACTAGCGAAGACGGCAAAGAAAAACTAGCAACTAAAATTCTTGTAATAAATTAAAATGCTTTGTAAGACAAAAGGGATTGTATTACATACGGTTAAATACTCCGAAACAAGCATTATTGCCAAAATCTATACAGAAAATTACGGACTTCTTTCATTTTTAGTAAAGGGCGTCAGAAAACCCGGTGCAAAAATCAATATAAATTTATTCAGACATCTTTCTCTTGTTCAAATTGATTTTGATTTAAAACAAAGCGGAAATATCCAGTTTATCAAAGAGATCAAAAGTGAATACCAATGTTTATCAATACCTTTCGACATAAATAAAAGCTCTGTCGCAATTTTTATAAATGAGATCGTTTACAGGTCAATCCATGAAGAAGAGCCCAATAAACAATTGTTTGACTTCCTCTACAGTTCAATAAAAATGCTTGACATTTCCAAAGATACAACCGGCTGCTTCCACCTTATTTTCACAATGCAGCTTTCCAAATACCTTGGTTTTTTCCCAATTAATAACTATTCGGAAACTAAATGCTACTTTAATCTTCGTGATGGTATTTTTCAGGAGTTCATTCCGGAAATTAATTATTCTATAGATGCAGAAAAGTCGTATTACTTCTCTAAATTATTAAGTCAGAAATATGAAAACAGTCAAGAACTTGTTATTCCGCATAAAATAAAAACAGAATTGCTTTCCATTATTATTGATTTTTATAAAATACACCTTTCCTTTTTTAAGGATATTAAATCACATTTGATTCTTGCCGAAGTATTAAACTAATCATTTATTGATACTTATATCAATTTTTTCCTTTCTGAGAAATTTAATAAAAAACTTTTGATAAATTTTTTGTTTCCATAGTTT
>CAZELC010000385.1:0-2735 GCA_964512865.1 uncultured Bacteroidales bacterium | reverse complement strand
ATGTTAATAATCATAACCAAAATTAACAATATAAAACATACTTGTAAATTTTTTTTTTAATATTTTTGAAGTATTAGAAAACTACCTGATATTATTATATGACAGAAAAGGAAATTTTGCTTGAAATGTATGATACCGTTGATATCCTTGGTGTCAATGATTCAAATATCGAATTATTCAAAAAGCATTACCCCAAACTTAAGGTTGTCTCGCGTGGAGGTATTATAAAACTTATCGGAGAGGAAAGCGAGATAAAATCATTTGAAAAGAAATTTCAGGCGCTCCTCTTTCATTATGAGAAATTTGGTAACGTGAGCCATAAGTTTATTGTTGATATGCTTAGTGATCAGGAAGGCGAATTTAGTGAAGATAATCATGACAACAGTGTATTACTGCATGGCAGAAACGGAATGATTATTAAAGCAAAATCCCTTAACCAGCAAAAAATGGTTGATAGCATTGCAGTTAATGATTTAATATTTGCTGTCGGTCCGGCTGGTTCCGGTAAAACTTATACAGCTGTTGCTATAGCAGTAAGAGCTTTAAAGAACAAGGAAATACGTCGTATAATTCTTACACGCCCAGCTGTTGAAGCAGGAGAGAATCTTGGATTTTTGCCGGGCGACCTTAAAGATAAACTCGACCCTTACCTTCAACCTCTTTATGATGCTTTGTGGGATATGCTGCCGGCTCAGAAACTTGACAATTATATCGCTGACGGCACAATAGAAATTGCACCACTGGCTTTCATGCGAGGACGTACGCTTGATCATGCGTTTGTAATCCTTGATGAAGCACAGAATGCTACTGTAAGTCAGATGAAAATGTTTCTTACCAGAATGGGAAGAAATGCAAAATTCATTGTTACAGGCGATGTTACCCAGGTGGATTTACCTCGCAACCAAAAATCAGGGCTCGTTAATTCGATGGAGATTCTAAAAGGTTTAAAAGGGCTTGATTTCATTATCCTTGATAATAACGATATAATCAGACACTATCTTGTTTCTCAAATTGTTAATGCATATAGCAAAGCAGAAAATCAATGAAAAATACTATTCTGATTTTTATTTCTATAGTGATTGTTTCGTTGATTTCATGCGACAAGAAATATGATGATGGTCCGTGTATTAGCTTTGTTAAAGCTGAAAAAAGAATAATTGGAAGATGGGAAGTCGAAAATATTATCATTAATCATGAAATAGTTACGGCAAAATACACCGATAAAGGTTTCGGCGTTTATAATTATACATTCTCCAGAAATGTTGATAATGAAAAATTTCTGATACTTGAAAATAGCAGCAATTACCATGTTGTTGCTCAAAGCCGCTATTACCTGAACGATGAAAATACTGAAATGACTTTTTATTTAAAATCTTTTCAACAATATTATGATGAAGTTGCCCCATTGTTTAATTTTGTGCCCGCACTGAATGATGAATGTAAATGGGTGATCAGCAGGCTGAAAACTAAGGAAATGTGGATACATACTTATTATCAGGACATTTACTATGAAATAAGGTTTAAACTTGTTTATGATTTAGATATTAATTAACCGTTCAAATATGAAAAACGCAATTGTAAAAACAAATTTTAATTTTAAAGGACTGAAAGACCTCTATATAGGTAAGGTACGCGATGTTTATAATATTAATGATGATAAGCTTGTTATGATTGTGTCAGACAGAATCTCAGCTTTTGATGTGGTACTTCCCAAAGGCATTCCATACAAAGGTCAGGTACTTAATCAGATAGCAGCGAAGTTCCTGGATGAAACATCCGATATTGTTCCAAACTGGAAAATTGCTGTCCCTGATCCTATGGTAACTGTCGGAGTTAAATGTGAGCCATTTAAAGTTGAAATGGTTATCCGCGGATATCTTGCCGGTCATGCATGGCGCGAATACAAAGCAGGAAAAAGAACCCTTTGTGGTGTTGCAATGCCTGACGGAATGAAAGAGAATGATAAATTCACAAAACCAATAATTACTCCTACAACTAAAGAAGCTATCGGTCATGATGAAGATATTACCCGTGAAGACATAATAAAACATAATCTGGTTAGTGAAGAAGATTATGATATGCTTGAAAAATATACTTTTGCTCTTTTTCAAAGAGGCTCGGAGATAGCTGAAAAAATGGGATTATTGCTTGTTGATACCAAATATGAATTCGGAAAAAGAGATGGTAAAATAATCCTGATAGATGAAATTCATACTCCTGATTCATCAAGATATTTTTATAAAGAAGGGTACGAGGAAAGACAGAAAAATGGTCAGCCTCAGAAACAGCTTTCAAAAGAATTTGTGAGGGAATGGCTTATGGAAAGAGGATTTCAGGGTAAGGATGGGCAACAGGTTCCTGAAATGAATGATGATTTTGTTAATAGTGTTTCTGAAAGATATATCGAGCTTTTTGAAAAGATAACAGGTGAGAAATTTGTTAAATCTGATATTTCAAATGTACTTGGAAGAGTAGAAAAGAATATTGCTGATTTTATCGGCTAATTTTCTTTCAGACATTTATCAATTTCCGGCTTAAGCTTATTGTAGGCATCTGTTTTTGCAGATTCATCAACAGGTCCACCGTAATTAATAAACCTTACTATCTGTTTTTTATCAATTACAAAAGTTTCAGGATAACCGAAATATACACGGTATTTATCTGCAATAGCCTTGCAATCGGGAAATATTGTAAAATTAAAAATGAATTTACCCAGAAAATTCTGAGTTATATAT
>CAZELC010000384.1:0-2736 GCA_964512865.1 uncultured Bacteroidales bacterium | reverse complement strand
ACTTTTACTACTTATGGTGCCCAGATGGTTTTTGTAACAATTGATTGTAATGGGACAAAGAACAGAACCAATTACATCAGCTATATTAACATAAGGCAAACAACAGTAGAAGATTATAACACTGACTATATTCTTGTATATCCTAATCCGGCAAATGATAATATTACAATTCATTTGGACAAACCATCCAACCTGATTATTACCGATATTTTCGGAAAAGTAATTTGTGTTTTTTATGATGTAATGTCAAAAAATCTTGACATTTCATCATTATACGCAGGAATGTATTTTCTTTCTGATGATAAGAAAACTTTTGTGTCGAAGTTTATTAAGGAATAATTTTCTTGAGTGCAAATTGTATTGGGAATTATTGGTAATCAGTATTCAGTAATGAGTAATCGGCACTCAGTAATCGGTAAATATTTGTCTGTTAACTATTTGACTATTTGACCGAATAACAATTCTACAAATTACATCAATAAGATTTACTAAATCAAAGATTAAAAATCTCAAATCTTAAATTTTAATAATCTCTGCTCTGCCGATTGTTTTGTTTGGAGTTATAATTGAAATTATATAAAAACCTGTTTCTAAACTCCCCAAATTCGCTTTATAGGTACATTTTCCTGCCGGCTTCTCTCCTATTTGATTCTCGATCAATTGTCTTCCTGTAATATCTGAAATATTAATAATTATATCTGATGATTCCGGATTTTGCCATTCAATAGTTACTGATTCTGTTGCTGGATTCGGATAAGCTATTGCGTTAACACGCTCAATATCTATTTGCTGAATGCTTGTGTTATTATCACCAACAAAACCTGTTCGCATATTATTTCCTTTGTAAGTTCCCCATAATACTTTTTCAGCTGAATATGCTGAGTTTGTTTCATAAACATTAATATAGACCGAATCAGTATTTGCCCCGAAAGAGTTTGTGTATGAAAGAGCTACAAGATCCATTTTATCATCACCATTAATGTCTCCGATATTAATTCCATTCATGAATGTCCAGCCTCTTGGCCTTATCGGAAATCCTGCAATTGGTTGACCGTTATCGGTTCTGTATGCATGAATAAAACCACAATCAGTTGAATCTAAAAGATTTGAACCGAAAACAAGTTCAAAAATATTGTCATCATTAATATCTGCAACAGAAATAAAACCTTCAAGTCCGCCGGGTTTTACAATCGGGAATCCGGGAAGCATATTACCATTAATATCACGGCCATAAAGCATATCATCTGCATCAGCTCCTATTGGCCTACTCAGGAATATATTCCATTCACCATTGATTTTTACAACCGAAGGTGTTGAATAAGTCCAACTGCTGTCAGGAACTGATTTCGGCCAACCGGTGAAGTCACCGCCATCATCTTCCATTACATAAAACTGAGGCGAATCACCATGAGTTGCTCCTATGATTTCGCAATGATCGTCTGCATTAAGATCAGCAATAGCCGGTGATTGGTAGCTGTAACTCTGAGCAGGTGCCGTTGTTACAGGGAAGCCGGTTTCGGCGGTACCGTCAAGTTTGAAAATATATTTTGATTTTGTTGAATAAGCTACAATTTCTTTCTCCCCGTCATTATCAACATCAGCAATCGATGGTGTTACAGCAGGATAACCGTCAAGCAATACCGGCCAGCTACTGCTGAAGGAAGTTCCATCATAACGAAGAACACGAATATTTCCTGCAGTGCCAACTCTTTCACAAAAAATTATTTCTTTCAAATTGTCATTATCCAGATCAGAAAGAACCGGTGAACAGAAAAGCCAGTGATTACTATAATTAATAGGCCATCCTGTAATATCGTTGCCATCTCTGTCAACCATATAGATGCGTCCTGTTGAATTGCCTGTAAGCTGAACAATCTCATTCCATCCATCATTATTTATATCAGCAACAGCTGCCGGATAAATTGCAGTTCCTATCAGTGTTTTCTGCCAAAGCTGCCCATGAAACGACCATGCGTATAAAGTGGAATTTGCAGCAAAAATTATATCCTGAATACCATCACCATCAATATCAGCTAATGTTAAGCCGCGCATATTCTTAAAGCTGGCATTACCTGCAACTACTATTGGGAAACCAGCCATCTGAGTCAATGATTTTTTTGTATCACAAAGAAAATCAGAGCCTTTAACTAATTTTGAATGCATAATGTTATTAGCATCTAATGATGCCTGATGCAAGTGCTGAGCATTTAAGCCAATGCTAATGGTCAATAAAATAGTAATCGATAAAATTTTCCTCATAATTGTAAATATCAGTGGTCTAACATTGATTTTGATTTCTGTTTGATCTCGAAATTAAACATATACGAAAGTGAAAAGCTGAAGGAAGAAAGATAGTCTTTTTTATAGATTATCGGGGAGCGATAATTGGTTAATCCTCTGGTATATCTGATGCCTATATTGAAGTTTTTATTTATACTATAACTTATATCTGCAATAAAACCATAATCGACAGTTACGAGGTTTTTTCTGGTTTTTTCTTCTGTCAGATATGGTTTGGAATAACCGGGAAACATTCCGTTGACCATGGTACTAAAAAACGGTATCGTATCCAGAAAAGCTGCTGTTTCAAGCAAAGGAATTGATTGCGACAGTTGCTCATTAACTTTTCCTGAAACAAGAAACGAAACATAAGGACCGGTTGCAACACTTAAAGACTTATAATGAAATCTTGCAATAATAGGAATCTCAATATAACCAAGGCTTACAACACCGGTT
>CAZELC010000383.1:0-2750 GCA_964512865.1 uncultured Bacteroidales bacterium | reverse complement strand
CTTTAACTCCCATATTCAGATTGTCAGATAAATTTACTTTTAGCCTTTATTCTAGTTACAAACTTAATTCAAATGATTTCGGTTTTGCTGATAAAATTTCAGAAGACTCAATAATTTTTGGAAAAAGAATAATTATGACACTTGAAAATACTATTAGCGGTAGGTATATTTTTAAGAATGACCTTTCACTTAGTTTGCGATTGCGTCACTACTGGTCAAGAGCGCAATATGTAAATTTTTATACTTTACTTGAAGACGGCGACCTTTTGGATAACGCTGCTTATTACGGAAGCACTGATTATGATTTTAATTATAATGCATTTAATGTAGATTTGGTTTTTAGCTGGCAGTTTGCTCCTGGAAGTAATCTTAGTGTAGTTTGGAAAAATGCAATTCTTGATGAACAAAGTCAGCCGATACTTAACTTATTTAATGATATTAAGCACACATTCACGGCCGATCAACTGAACAGTCTCTCAATAAAAGTTTTATATTATTTAGATTATCAGTATCTCGTCAAGAACAAGAAAAAAGTTTAATTTTGCCTTATGATGATCAGGACAACAGATATAAAAAAATCCTTCGGAAACCTTAATGTATTAAAAGGAATAAGTATTGAAATAAACAAAGGAGAAGTCATTTCTATAGTTGGAGCGTCAGGTGCAGGAAAAACAACTCTATTACAAATTATAGGCACACTTGATAAAGCAGATTCCGGAAAGGTTGAGATTGACGGAAGCGTAATAACCGAACTTGGCGAAAAAAAGATAGCTGAGTTCAGGAACAAGCATATCGGATTCGTGTTTCAGTTTCACCATTTGCTGCCTGAGTTTACCGCGCTTGAGAATGTATGCATACCTGCAATGATAGGGAAGGTGCCGAAGAAGCTGGCGGAAAAAAAAGCAAAAGAACTTCTTGAATTTTTAGGACTTGGTGAGAGAATAAATCACAAACCTTCCGAACTGTCGGGAGGTGAACAGCAAAGAGTAGCAGTTGCAAGAGCTTTAATAAATGATCCTTTGGTAATTCTTGCTGATGAACCTTCAGGTAATCTTGACTCAGCTAACGCGAAAGAATTACATAAACTATTCTTCCAGTTAAGAGACAAATTCAATCAAACATTTGTAATTGTTACTCATAACGAAGAGCTCGCCAATATGGCCGACAGAAAACTTACTATGAGAGATGGGATGGTGATAGGATAATTATTGATTATTTTTTATTTGACACAGTTTTGTGAACAGACTCCAGTTTTTTGGGCATGCTCGGCATGCTCTCATTGCAAGACTATCGGACATCATTGCAAGCTCTTCGGACAGCTTTGAAGACACTCAGGACTCCTATGAAGGCACCTCGGACGCTTATGAAAGGTCTTCGGACATCATTGCAAGTACTTCGGACAACATTGAAAGACTTTCGGACTCCTATGAAGACGCCTCGGATGCTTATGAAAGGTCTTCGGACGTCATTGCAAGACTTTCGGACTCCTATGAAGACACCTCGGATGCTTATGAAAGGTCTTCGGAGAGCTATGAACGACCTTTGGGTTGCTTTACAAGCATCTCGGACTATTTTGAGATGTATTGGGACAGTTTTGAAGAATTTGAAAATATTTATAAGTATTTTGCAGATATAATAAAAATGTATATATTTGTTGTTGGTTGTTTGAAAAACTAATTATGCTTTATGGAAAAAATAACTATCTCTTTTACGATATTTTTCCTGTTAATATTATGCGTTTCTGTAAAAGCCCAAATGTCTGGAGCTTATACAATAGGAGGTAGTTCCCCTGATTTTTTAACAATAAATGCTGCTGTTTCAAGTCTTCAAAGTAATGGAGTTAACGGACCTGTTATTTTTAATATCAGAGATGGTATATATAATGAAGGTTTAATAATCGATACTATTACTGGGACGTCAGGGTTGAACACGATAACTTTTCAATCTGAGTCGAGAGATTCTTCTTTAGTTATTCTTAATACAAATAGTGGATCAGGGACAATCGTGTTAAATTATTCAAACAATTTAATCTTTAAGAATATTTCAGTGATTAACTCAAATATGTTAAGTTCTAAAGCATTTAATATGAGTTATGCAAAGAATATTTCTATTGAAAACTGTTATTTATCATGCCCTTATGACACAATAAATCCGCATACTATCTTTATTTACAATGATATTTTTCCTGAGAATAAGATAGTTGTGAAAAATTCGCATATTTTTTCTAAGAAATTTAGTGTCTGGGTTGAGTGGAGTTTTGATTCTTTGTTTTTTATTAATAATATTATTGAATCAGATATTCATGTCAATGGTAACGCTAAATTTATTGGAAATCATTTTTCTAAAATGGTAGGAGAATCGAATACTTCCGGGTATTTTAGTTTAAATGTTTTTCATGATGGGTGTTATTTTTTGATGATTGATAATTTAAATTTTAATTCAAATGTTTGTTATAGCTCAAGCAGTTTTATACAATGCCATTCAATGAGTTTCAATAACAATACGACTGATAGCCTTGATATTATTAATTCGTCAAAATCGCAATTTGAAGGAAATGTATGCAATGATTATTCGAGTTTTTCTGGCTGTGACAGTTTAGAGTTTATTGGTAATAGGATGTTTGGTAAAGTTAATTTTATTTTTAATAATTTCTCTCATATTTTGAATAATTGCATTCACGATGAATTCGAATTGTTTGGTTCTGGTTTCTGTCTGTTTTTTTTTAATAATTTATCTAAAAATTCCAGATT
>CAZELC010000382.1:0-2760 GCA_964512865.1 uncultured Bacteroidales bacterium | reverse complement strand
GTTCATTTTTATTTATATATCAAAAACTTGGTTTTTGTTGGAGGTCTCTGCCTGACCGAAATATTTGATTTCTAACAAACCAAAAAATCCTTCATTTGTGGGATACATTTCTCATTGGACACGAATAAAAAATGCGTAACATCAGTTAATAAGTTACAGGTGTAGTAAAATTCAGCAAAGCCATTTACCTGCTATAAATTCTAATGGATTTAATTTAGGCAAATATGCTGGCTCTATACAGTAAAGGCTAAAACTAGGCTTTCTGAAGGTTGTTATTACCTGACCATGGCGAGAGGCGTGAAAGCTGAAACATAAATAGTCTTACTTCTTCTTAACAACAAACATATCAGGATATTTGTCAAGTGCCTCTTTTGTGAAGAACTTGGCCATAGTTTTTTTAAAATCCCTCATCGTTCTTATATTATCAATATCTTTATCCTGATTCATATACCATAGATTGTTAAAGTTTTTTTGCAAAGCACTCTTCAGATAATCAATTGCTTTCTTTGTTTTGTTTTGTAAACTATTCAGGCACGATAATTTATAATATGCGTATGGATCGTTTGGATCAAGTTCAATAACTTTTTTGTATTCATTTTCTGCTTCCGTATAACGCTTTAAACTCTTAAGTAAACTGCCATAATTATAATGTGCATTCAAGAAATTTGATTTAATTTCTATTGCTTTTTTGTATTCTTTTTCAGCTTCTTCAAAGCGGTTTGTATAATAAAGCAAAAGTCCATAATTGTTATGAGCACTTGCATAATTCGAGTCCAAGCTTATTGCCTTTTTATACTCATTTTCAGCTTCTTCATAACGATTTAAACCATCAAGTAAACTACCATAATTAAAATGAGCATCTGATGCATTTGAATCTAACTCAATAACTTTTTTATACTCATATTCAGCTTCTTCATAACGCTTTAATTTATTAAGTAAATTACCGTAATTTAAATGGGCATCACTATAGTTTGAATCAAGTATAATAGATTTTTGGTATTGTTTTTCAGCTTCATTATTGCGTTTTAAATCATAAAGTAAATTTCCATAATTATAATAAGC
Organism: uncultured Bacteroidales bacterium; assembly: GCA_964512865.1. Lineage (GTDB taxonomy): Bacteria > Bacteroidota > Bacteroidia > Bacteroidales > CAIWKO01 > CAZELC01. Next base: position 1,698 of record CAZELC010000382.1, on the reverse strand, counting down.
GTCCGCATAATTTGAGTCAATCTTAATTGCTTTCTCATATTCTATTTCAGCTTCTTCATAACGTTGTAATCTGGCAAGTAAAGCACCATAATTATTATGAGCTATAGCAAAACTTTGATTGAGCTTTATAGCATGTATAAACACCCTTTCAGCTTCTTCGTTGCGATCTAAATCATATAGTAATTTACCATAATTACAATATGCATTGGCATGATTTGAATCAATTAAAATTGCCAGTTTGTACTCCTTTTCAGCTTCTTCATTGCGTTTCAAATTTGCAAGCAAAATACCATAATTATTGTGAGCCCACGAACTATTTGGTATCAGGTTCAAATATATATTAATGTTTTTTTCAGCTTCAGGAATATTACCTTCAGTATCATAAAGTTCATATAAATAGAAATACGTATATGGAGCACTGGGTTCTAAAGAAGCTGAAAGTTCCAAGTAATCAATATGTTCTTTTGTTTTTCTTCTATCTTTATCATCTAAAATATATGAGAGAACTTTCAAGAAAAGACTTCTTGCCTGCAATTTATCGTATAAAAAATGTTCTTTTCCTAAAAGCTCTGCTGCCTTGTCAAGATCTTCCTTTGCCCTTATAACTTCTATGTTCGCGGAATTAAATTTACTGACATCCTCCAGCATTGGTGTAAGGATAATTGCCGTTTTTTCCTGAAGGGCAGCACTCAGGTTTCTTCGCAATAATATTGAAGCTTCGCTTGTTTTATCCTTAAGTTCAAACTGTTTGTATATTTGATAAGCCTCATTAAGCTCTTTACTTTCAATAAGCAGGCGGCACCTTTTATATAGTTTTTGTTGATTGCTGTCCATCGCGGCAAGCCATTTATCATCATTACCTTTCACACTGGCCGTTGCAAGAAATGTAAGATTCTTATCCTTAGTCTTTTTATAATCAGCTAACAATGTACCATTTACTTTACTTATTACCAATGTATTATCTTCCGTTTTCACAACAGGCTCTTGTTTGTTTGGTTGAGCAAGTGCAGAAACATTATCTTCAAGATATCTTTGAAGTTCCTTCATGGTGACAATGGAGTCGTTATTTACATCTGCCATTCCATAGAGTCCTTCCATAAGAACATAGCTAAACAAACCGCTTCCACCTCCGAACTGAATACTTTCAATGGAGTACTGGCTCGACTGACATGAATACATTTTGACTGTTGACTGAATGGTATTGAGTGCATTAGCTGTTATTATTCCACCCTGTTCTCCACCTGCAAGCTGGCTATTCATTCCTCCTGAGTGGCAGGCATCAATAATCAGAATTACCTCAGCACCTCGTTTTATCAATTCACTGGTGAATTTAATATGCAGATCACTGGTTGAGATATAATCACCGCTGAAAACATTCTGAAAGTAATTTCCATTTGGTGCCCCCTGAAGAAGGAGTAATGACTGGTCCTTCATTATCTTTGCATCATAATCACCATGTCCGGCAAAAAAGAAAATGACCCTGTCACCTTTTTTAATATCCTTCTGAAGAATGTCGCTAACCTTATTTCCAACATTGCTAATATTGGCATCCTCATTAATACAAAGTGCAATATTTGCCTTATTTATATTCATACCTTTATCAGAAACCAAATAATCAAAAAAGGATATTGCATCTTTATCGGCATATTTTAGTGGTTGAATATTTTTATATTTAGAGATGCCAATAACAATGGCATA
>CAZELC010000381.1:0-2770 GCA_964512865.1 uncultured Bacteroidales bacterium | reverse complement strand
TGGTGATATCGGTGTTGGTGGCCGTGAAATAGGTTTCTTATTCGGACAGTACAAAAGAATCAGAAATGAATTTACAGGTGTATTAACAGGAAAAGGACTTGCTTGGGGCGGCTCGCTGATTCGTCCTGAAGCTACAGGTTACGGACAGGTTTACTTTGCTGAAGAAATGCTAAAAACAAGAGGCATGGACTTCAAAGGAAAAACAGTTGTTGTATCAGGTTCAGGTAATGTTGCTCAATATGCAACTGAAAAAGCCACAATGTTAGGCGGTAAAGTTGTTACATTATCAGATTCTGCCGGTTATATTTATGATCCAAATGGTATTGATGCTGAAAAATTAGCTTATGTTATGGATCTTAAAAACGTAAAAAGAGGTAGGATTTCTGAATATGCTAAGAAATACAACTGCGAATACGTTGAAGGTAAAACTCCATGGGGCGTAAAATGCGACATTGCTCTACCAAGTGCAACTCAAAATGAGTTAAATGGTAATGATGCAAGAACATTGGTTGCTAATGGATGTTACTGTGTTTCTGAAGGTGCAAACATGCCATCAACTCCTGAAGCTGCTGAAGTATTTATCGAAAAGAAAATTCTTTACGGTCCTGGCAAAGCTGCTAATGCCGGTGGAGTTGCTACATCAGGTCTTGAAATGTCACAGAATGCTGGTCATACTTCATGGTCAAGAGAAGAAGTTGACAACAAACTGCATAATATCATGATTAACATTCATAAAACATGTGAAAAATACGGAAAAGAAGCTGACGGTTACATTAACTATGTTAATGGCGCCAACATCGGTGGATTCGTAAAAGTTGCAGAAGCAATGTTAGCACAGGGCTTAGTATAAACATTATTTAATAAGCATAAAAAAACCCGCTTTCAGCGGGTTTTTTTATGCTTATTAATATTATAATTTCTCAAGTTCCACAGTAAAATGCCTCATAATAGGCGCTTCGTATAATATCTTGTAGCCAGTTCTTATTTCCATTCTTCTTTGAAAAACATTTCCCACTGAAACTGCAACATATTCCATGTGGTTATTTGTATATGTTCGTCTTGGTATTGCAAGTCTTACAAATTCGAGTGCAGGATATCTTTCTTCACGGGTATCAGGGTCACGATCTGCCAGTATTGTTCCGATTTCAACGCCACGAACACCTCCTTCGAGATATATTTCATTTGCCAATGTTTGTGCAAGAAACTCTTCTTTTGGTAAATTTGGGAGGAATTTTTTTGCATCAATAAAAATTGCATGCCCACCGGAAGGTTCCTGAATTGGGACTCCAAAATCTTTCAACCTTTTACCAAGATAAGCCACCTGCCCAATCCTGGTTTCAAGGTAATCATATTCAGTTCCTTCTTTAAGTCCTTGAGCAAGTGCATTCATATCACGTCCTGCCATCCCGCCATAAGTAACAAAACCTTCAAACATTATATTAAATACAGAGGCTTTGCGGAAGAGCTCTTTATCGCGCATACCAATGAAACCGCCAATATTAACAATTGCGTCCTTCTTGCTGCTCATTGTCATACCATCAGCATACGAAAACATTTCCTTTACAATTTGTTTGATTGTCCAGTCCTTGTAAGCAGCTTCTCTTTCCTTTATAAAGAAAGCATTTTCTGCAAACCTTGCGGAATCAAAAAACACAGGAATTCCATATTTCTGACCCAGAGAATATACATCTTTCATATTTTGCATTGAAACCGGTTGCCCGCCGGAAGAATTACAGGTAATTGTAACCATAATTAAAGGAATTTTTTCCTTAGGATTATTTTTCAATACTTCTTCGAGTTTATTAAGATCAACATTCCCCTTAAAAGGATGAATAAGAGTTGTATCAAAAGCTTCGTCTATTGTACAATCGATAGCATGGGCATGGCGATATTCAATATGCCCTTTGGTAGTATCGAAATGTGAATTTCCTGGAACAATATCACCACTTTTTACCATTGTTGAAAAAAGAACATTCTCTGCAGCTCGTCCCTGGTGAGTGGGAAGAAAATATTCAAACCCAAGAAGGTCAAGGATAGTATCTTTAAGTTTATAATAAGATGAGGCACCGGCGTAACTTTCATCACCAATCATAATTTCCGACCACTGTTTATCGCTCATAGCACCAGTTCCAGAGTCAGTCAAAAGATCAATAAAAACCTGATTACTTCTCAGATTAAACAAATTATATTTGGCTTCTTTGAGCCATTTCTCTCTTTCATCGCGTGTAGATCTGCGGATTGGTTCAACCATCTTAATCCTGAAGGATTCTGCAAAAGGTAAGTTCATAAAGTTTTACTATTTAAAATATAATTAAATCTGTAATTGAAAAATAAAAAGAAACACCTAATTTGCAAATTAAGTACTTTTTAATTCCAAGTCAAAAATACATATTGTATCAATAATATGATAAAAAAAATTACTTTTATTACATTAATAAAAGGAAAGGACTTAATATATTAACTATTAAGTCCTTTCCGAAAATATTAAGTTAAGAAACAGAGATGTTTACTGAACTATAGTCAATTCATCAACAATGTTTTTAGCTCCTGCATATTTATCAATTACGAAAAGTACATATCTTATATCAACGCAAATTGTTCTTTGCACATCTGGTTCATAATTAATATCACCGCTCATAGCTTCCCAGTTACCGTCGAAAGCAATTCCGATAAGCTGCCCATCACCATTAATTACAGGGCTTCCTGAGTTTCCTCCGGTAATATCAAGATTTGCAATAAAGCAAATAGGAAGAGTTCCATCTTGTCCATA
>CAZELC010000380.1:0-2791 GCA_964512865.1 uncultured Bacteroidales bacterium | reverse complement strand
TTCTGTTTTATTTATTAACAATTTTTTTAACATTTTAAACCGCACAACACGTTAATAATGTATATTTTTTAAAATCCAAAAGTATTGGTAACTGGATAAAAAATGAAAGAAAAGTTAATCATTATGAATGGAATTGTAAAAGAACAGGTGATGATAATATTCATGATTCATTGTTTAAGTTTTTAATAAAGAAAGACAATTAAAATAAATTATATGGCAGGTGTTCTCTATTGGACATTGACAACTAACTGTAATCTAAGTTGCAGTTATTGTTTTATTACCAGAGATAAATCTTGTACAAAGTCAGATACTGATTTAAGATTATGCAAACTTGCCTTACCGCAGCTTAGAAAGTATTTCGACAAACTTATTCTTACCGGTGGTGAAGTTTTAATATTGCCGGAACTATTTGACTTTATCAAAGAAGCTAAATCTTTAAAATTCAAGATTGTAATAATTACAAATGGTGTTTTACTAAATTCTTCCAATATTGAGAATATAATCAGAAATGATGTTGACGGCGTCTCTGTTTCGATTGACTCTTTTGATGACTCTATTAATGATTTTCTCAGAGGAAGATCTCTGACTGTTAAACAAAATATTTCGGAGTTGATAAAACATGGTTTTCCTTCGGATAAAATTAAACTGTTAATGACAGTTACAAGGAAAAATATAAACAGCCTGCCTGAATTACTTGAATTTTGCCTGAAGAATAAAACAGCCATTAATATAAATCCTGTGGAAATAAGCTCTTCAGATAACAGTTTTATGGAACTTGATTTACGCAATTGCGATGATCAGGAAAAGGCAGAACTGAAAAGCCATTTCAGCAAATGGGCAGTGGAAGATAAAAGAAAAATATCTTATGCAAAGGCAATCTTTGAACTTATTGACGGGAAAAAGCCCGAAAAAATATCCTGTTCAATGGGTTCTGAATCATTTGTTATTTATCCTTCAGGCGAAGTTTATCCTTGCTTCTATCAATTGAAAAAAGAGATGGGGAATATATTTACCGAAAATCCGGATAAAATATTTGCCAAAACAGCAAAAAGTACTTTATATAGAAATGGCTGCTGCATCTCGTTGCAATGCGTTTGTATGACAAACACATATAATCAGGGAATTATCTCAAGACTGTTTGAAATTACGCGATTTCATTTTAAAAAGAATCGATAAAGAATCTTATCATAAAAATTAGGATGATTCAGAAAAAACAAGGCTTTTTTTAATGTTATTAAGCTTCCGGAATTACTTTTCAAAGAGGCATTTTCATTATTAAGGATTTCAGCTAAACTGTTTTTAAGCAATAATGGATTTATATCAGCAAATCTTCTGAAAACTACTTTCTTTTCAGGTTTGTCCTTATTATATGAGTAGATTATTATATCAAAGAGTTTTACGTATTGGCTAAAAACAGCTCTGCTGCTGAGTGTTATCAAGTATCTGAATTTGAATCCGGTTTTTAAATAGTTTTTTACTTCAGAGAACTTTTTATCATAAAACAAGTTTGCCGGATGAAGCATTACTATATTACCACTTTGTACTGTGAGTTCAACAGCTCTTTTTATGAAACATGAATAAAGATTATTAGAGAAATCAACATCTTCAACAAAGTTTTTCTGTATAAAATCATTAAGCCTTTTCTCATAAAGATAAGGCATAACAAAAGGAGGATTGGATAATACAATATGGTATTTATTTGTCAGAAGTTTCAACATTCCCAAATAGTTTGACGATTTTCCCGTTTCAATATCATACCTTTTATCATAAGTAAATATTGATAAATCTTTAAGTGTTGAGAGCTCAGATTTATTAATATTAATAAGACTTCCCAAAATCGTGGCATCAGAAAATTCATCAAATTTTGCCAAGTAATATTGAAGATTTTCTGTTTTAACAGATAAAAGGTGCTTCTCTGCCGCATTTCTATCTGTTTTAAATGCCGAAGAAAACAGGTTAAACTGAATTTGTTCAGAATTTCCGGAGTAAGACCAACTTTTAATCATAAGTAATACTGAAGCTATCTTTACAGCTTTATCTTCAATATCAAATCCATAGATATTATTTTCAATTATAAATGCCGGAATGTCTTCAGGCTTAAACCCCTTGGATTTATAAAAAGGGATAAGTTCATCAAAGACGGCAATCAGAAAGTTTCCACATCCGCATGAAGGATCAATTATTTTAATATCTAACGGCTCAGTTGAATTTGAAACATCATTCATGGCATTTTTGACCAGCAGCCTGCAAAGCCATAAAGGAGTGTAAATCTGATTGGTTATTGCAGTATTTTCATCGTTTTGATTTAAGCATTCTCCTGTACTTTGTGTGTGACAATAATTATAGGCTTCATAAAAATAACCAATAAAATCATCTTCAGATGCTTCATTTTCCAATATATTGAGTTTGTTTTCTATTAGCTTAAGGGTTTCATCTTTTGGGAAAAAATAAGCGAATTCTTTATCTGAAAATAAAGTGGTGTATTTTGATAAAACTTCAAATTCATTACTTATTGATTTTAAATCAGTATGAAAATCTTTATTGGAGATAAATCCACGAAACTCTATCCCTTTCCTTTTAATGTATTTTAAAATAAAAACCCTTAACAGAAGATAATAAGTCAGCTCATCAAAAAGTTCATTTCCTTTCAATCCGTAAGTATTACCGGAAATGGCAGGTTCATAATTTATGTTGTTTTTATTTTGCCCTTCATCATCTTCTTCTGAGCTTAATCTAAGGTCAGCCATCACTGAATTTCGCAGTTCAAAAACTATTTTGTGTATTTTATCCA
>CAZELC010000379.1:0-2812 GCA_964512865.1 uncultured Bacteroidales bacterium | reverse complement strand
AGGCTATATTTATATAGAAATAAAGTGCCAGGGTAAGTATAATCAATCCTATTTTATAAATTTTATTTTTCATAAGTAATAGTTTTATACAAAATTACCCCTTATTAAAAACTAAAAACAAGAGATTATTCTCCTGTTTTTCTTCGCTGCTTTTTATAAAATAATTCAGGTATTTTGACTTAAATCGTCAAAAAGAGTTAATTGAATATTTTACCACAGGTTAAGCTCTTTTTATTGCCTAACTCTTTACTTAACTTCAAAATATTTAAATGCAGATTGCGGCAAAATAAGGTTAAGGGATAAAGAATGCTTCCATATAATCTGAAGTATTTTCTTTATCTATTTTGCATAACTTACTGCTCTAGTTTCTCTGATTACTGTAACCTTAATTTGTCCAGGATATGTCATTTCATTTTGAATCTTATTTGAAATGTCAAATGCTAATTGATTTGCTTCATTATCGGTTACTTTATCTGCTCCAACGATAACTCTCAATTCTCTTCCTGCCTGTATAGCATAAGTTTTCACAACACCATTATAAGCCAGTGCTAATCCTTCAAGATCTTTTAACCTGTTTATATATGATTCAACAATTTCTCTTCTGGCACCAGGTCTGGCTCCAGAAATTGCATCACAAATCTGAACAATAGGTGCAATAAGATTTGTCATTTCAACCTCTTCATGGTGTGCACCGATGGCATTACATATTTCAGCTTTTTCTTTAAATTTCTCAGCCAGATTCATACCTAAAATAGCATGTGGAAGATCAGGTTCATTATCTGGAACTTTTCCAATATCGTGCAACAAACCGGCTCTTTTTGCAATTTTTGGATTTAGTCCAAGTTCTGCAGCCATTGTAGCACAAAGGTTTGCAACCTCACGTGAGTGCTGAAGTAGGTTCTGGCCATAAGATGAGCGATATTTCATTTTACCTATTAGGCGAATTAATTCATGATGAATGCCATGAACTCCAAGGTCGATAGTTGTTCTTTTACCTATTTCAACAATTTCCTGCTCAATTTGTTTTTTTGTTTTAGCCACAACTTCTTCAATTCTTGCAGGATGAATCCTTCCATCTGTAACAAGTTGATGTAATGAAAGTCGGGCGATTTCTCTTCTAACTGGATCAAATGCAGAGAGAATAATTGCATCTGGTGTGTCATCAATAATAATTTCCACACCGGTTGCAGCTTCAAGAGCACGTATATTTCTACCTTCCCGGCCAATTATTCTTCCCTTAACCTCATCATTTTCAATGTTAAAAACGGAAACCGTATTTTCAATTGCATGTTCTGAAGCTGTACGCTGAATTGTTTTAATCACAATTTTTTTAGCTTCAATATTTGCAGACATTTTTGCTTCTTCAACAATCTCTCTTACCTGAGCAGCAGCTTCAGATTGAGCTTTAGATTTCAAGGTTTCAATTAACTGAGATTTAGCTTCGCCAGCTGATAATCCTGAAATTGTTTCAAGTTGTTCAACTTGCTGCCGGTGAATTTTTTCGAGATCCTGCTGTTTTTTATTAATCAGATCCAGCTGCGCATTGAGATTTTCTCTGACATTAGTCAGCTCCTTTTCTTTCCTGCTCATTTCTTCAATTTTCTGTGAAAGAAGCTGTTCTTTTTGCTTTATCCTGTTTTCGCTTTTCAGAATATTATTATTCTTTTCGTTAATTATTTTTTCATGCTCAGCTTTCAGTTGAAGAAACTTTTCCTTCGCAGATAAAATTCTTTCTTTTTTAATAACTTCTGCTTCAGTTTCGGCATCCTTAAGCATCTGAGCAGCTTTTTTTTCTACATTTTTCCTTAAAACTGTAGCGGTTATCATACCACCTAGGAAAAGCCCACCTATTACCGATCCTACTATTATTATTATTGTCATCATTGTATATATTTTTTATTAAAGTTGCTATAAAAAAAAACCGCATTAATCAATTGTTTAGAATAAACCCCAAAATGAAATGGGCCAGAGGCTCTACAATCTCTCAAACTTCCAATGTCCACTAAAGAACCCGACGAATCGGGTAAGGCCTGTTTTACCGATTATAAGTGCACCTCCGATTAATTAGATGTTGAGTTTATCAAACCGTTGTTGAATTAATGCGGGAATGTCGTTGTATTTTCAAAGAACTGAACTGTTGTCCTCAGCAAGAATGCTATCAATTGCAATTAGCTTTTCTTCAAGTTTTTTATGATCATTTTCTATTACATTCTCATAATTAGCAGCTAACGTAGTATATTCTAAAGCAACCATAGCCAATAGATCCTGATAATCCTTATAAGAATAGACATTTGAATACTCTTTTAATTTATCATCAATTGTCTTCACCGCCTTCCTAACAAACTCCTCATTATCACGCTCAATCGACAATCTATATTTTCTATTCGCTATTGTTACATTAATTGCAAAATCTTCCATCTTATCCTGCCCTGTCAACCTTTACTTATTTAATAGTGCCAGACATTTGTCTATTTCCCGCACCAACTCATTAATTTTCAATTTTGTATCTGTTATATCCTTTCCTTTTTCAAGTACTTTTGCAAATTTAAGTACCTCATTTTTTTCTTCAAGTTCTTTTAACAAAACAGACTGTTTTTCAAAAGCCTGAAGCAATTCATTATGTTTAACCAGCAATTTTTTATTATCGTTTTCAAGTTTATTTAATCTGTCTTTAAGCAATACAACCTTATATTGAATCCCCGATACTAAAACAGATAAATCTTTCATCAAATAAAACCAATAATTGCAATATACAAAATTAAAATAAATGGTTATTGTTTTACATTTTTTTTAATTATTTTTTTATTTTTTT
>CAZELC010000378.1:0-2824 GCA_964512865.1 uncultured Bacteroidales bacterium | reverse complement strand
CGGGATCATCCGGAGGCAGTGGTTGTGGTGGTAGCTGGGAATATGCCTGGTATACCGGCGATGGGACTGGCTCTACATATTACAATGGTACAACATGGAATAATGCCGAAAATTATAATTCATCATGGTCGTCAGTTGCCAGTGTTGCACCCGCTTCAACTACAACATATAAAGTTAAAGTAAGATGTTCTACTACTACATCTTGTAATGCTACCGATGCTACTGGTGTTGAAGTTACAGTAAATGCTGACCCATCAGTTACTAACCCATCAGATCAGTCAACGTGTGTGGGGAGTAGCAAGAATTTATCAGTTTCAGTTACTGGGGGAACTACTCTTACTTATCAATGGAAATACTGTGCTACCAGCAGCGGAACATATAATAACGTTGCTGATGGTACGCCTACCGGTGCAACTTATACCAATGCAACTACAGCAACCATGACCGTTTCAGGAATCAGTAGTGCTGCAACATATTACTATCAATGCGTGGTTAGCGATGCCGGAACAGGATGTACAACTCCGCTAACCTCAAATTATGCAACATTAACTGTTGGTGCTGCTCTCTCTTCTCCAGGTTCAATTACTAATAATTCACCCAAATGTGATGGAACAGGAATTACATTTACTCAGGGTACTTGTCCTCCAAGTTGTACGTGTTATTGGGAAACATCAGCAACTGGGACTTCAACTGCGCTTGGTTCTGCATCTACATACACATCTTCTACAGCAGCAGGGACATATACTATGTATGTTAGGGCTTATAATGGAACATGTTGGAGTACTGCTGTTTCTTTAACCGGAACGGTAAATTCAAATCCTACAATAAGCGGAACAACTTCGTTAGTAGTTGGAGGTACAACAACTTTAACAGGAAGTATAAAACCCGGAACATGGAGTAGCAGTGATGAAGCGGTAGCAACAATAAGTAGTGGCGGAGATGTAACAGGGGTTTCGGAAGGTTCTTCTACAATTACATTTACAGTGGACGCAACGGGTTGTTCTGGTACAACAGGTGTAACAGTAAGTTCTTGTTCTACTCCAACAAACCTTACATCGGCATCGGTAACTCAAACATCGGCTGTTATTACCTGGACTGCTGCAAGCCCTGCTCCAAGTTCTGGTTATAATATTTATTATAGTACTTCATTATCACCGCCTACTGATGAAACAACACCTTCTGCTTCTGTTGGTGCTGGAATTACTACATATACAATTGGGGGATTAACACCTGGTCAAATTTATTATGTATGGGTACGCTCAAATTGCGGTAGCAGCGCATACAGTTCATGGACTTCATCGATTAATTTTACATGTACTAGTTGTGATGTAGGTAAATCGTTATATAGAACTATAGCTAGTGGAGACTGGACTGGTTCTGGGGTTTGGCAGTATTATGATGGTAGTTGGAAAAATACAACAACACCTCCTTCAACAAGTAATTGTTGTTTAGCAGAAATAACTTCTTATACAGTTACTATAACTTCTTCAGATGTTACTGCTCCAAATACAATTATTGATGCTGGAGGCACTTTAACTATAAATAGTGGAACTCCCGGTAAAAAGCTTACTTATGGAAGCGGATATACTTTAACAAATAATGGTACTATTGAAGTAAATGCCGGAGGTAGTGGTTATTCTTGGGATGGAGCAGGATTGATAATAAATGGAACGGGTACATTTATTAATAATGGTGTGTTAACAATAAATACACAAGGTGTAGTTTCATTATCTCCTACAACTGAAGGTGCAAAACTTATTAATTATGGTACTATTGATAATTATGGAGGCAGTTTTTTAAAAGAAACATCTGAGTGTGTTTATGCATGGTTTGTACTTTATGGAGGTATTAACATTCATGATTTAACATTATCCAGTAAAGTTACAAATTATGGAACAATAACAAATCATCCACCTTCCATTTCATCTGGGCATTATTATTATGCACATCCAGGCTATTATTATTTTAGGGGTTATGCAGCTTTTTATAATTTAGATAATTATGGAACCATTGCAAATGGCAGTGTCAGTGTTGTTACAACAAGCTGTAATTATGGTATTATAGAATTAATAGGCAATTCTGGCATTTTTAATAATTATTCGGCAGGTACAGTTAATAATTATTCTGTTCTTTATCTAGGGGTTTATGATATAGGGATAAATTGTTATAAGTCAACTTATAACAATTATGGTACACATAATGATTATTTAGCAACGGTTATTGATTTTGGTTCAACTTTTAATAATAAAAGTGGAGCCAGTTTTAATATTAAATCAACAGGGGCATTGGCTCTAAAGAAATTCACGGCAAATTGTAATGGTGGAAGTGGAAAAAACGATGGTACTATTACAAATTCCAGTTCCGGCAATACTTTTATTGGAGCGGGCATAGGTATATTTCCTAACACTTCATTTACAAATAATAATATAATATATGATGAAGGTAAAATAAATAATGATGGGACTTTTACAAATACTACAGCAAGCCAGTTTATATATAGACAAACTACAGGTTCAATAACAGGAACTAATACATTGGAATATAAAGGAAATGCATTATTAAAATATAATGGAACGGATGCTCAAACTACAAGTAATTATGAGTTCCCATTTTCAACAGATTACAGTCCTTCTTATGTAGAAATTGATAATAGTAGTGGTGTTTCAAAGGGAGTAACATTACATGATAATCGTACAATAAATTACAATACAGGAAACCCTCCAAGCAAAGGTGTCCCATATTTAACTTTAACTAATGGAGCTTTTAAACTAAATAGCAAAACATTAACAATCAATAGTTCTTCAGCATCTGCAATTGCCCGTAA
>CAZELC010000377.1:0-2827 GCA_964512865.1 uncultured Bacteroidales bacterium | reverse complement strand
TTCTGATGTCATAATTTTATAAATTTAAGGTTAATATATAAGATGAACTTCGATATTAATATAACTGAGTCTGTTCAATAAAGTGTGTCAGTTAAAAGATATTGAAATATTGAAAACTCGCTTAGCAAAAGAATCCAAATTGAGTTTCGAACATTTCAACATCAGATTATAAAAAGATTTTTAATTTTATAAAAAACTGATATGAAAAAAGAAGATTTAAAAACATCACCAGCACCATTTGATTACAGGGCTTTCGAAGAAGAAGCCATACAAGGTATTAAAGATGGAAAATCTCTTGAAGGGAAAGGAGGTGTTCTTGCACCCTTGATTAAGCGTTTAGTTGAAGCGGGCCTTGAAGGAGAACTTGACGTTCACTTGCAGGATTCAAAAGGGATCAACCGACGTAATGGCAAGTTAAGCAAAAAGGTAAAAACCGGTTTTGGTCCAATTAATATTAATACTCCGCGAGACCGCAATTCTAGTTTTGAGCCACAGACTTTGCCCAAAAGAGTCACCACGCTTGGCGATGCAATAGACCATAAAGTAATAAGCATGTACTCAAAAGGAGTGAGCTATAATGATATCTGCACTCATCTGGAAGATTTATACGGTCTGACGGTATCACCAGGAACCTTAAGTGCGATAACCAATCGGGTTCTGGATGATATCAAACTATGGCAAAGCAGGCCGTTAGAAACGGTATATCCTTTTTTATGGCTTGATGCAATCCACTACAAAGTAAGAGAGGATCATGCGATAAAAACAAAGGCTGTTTACTGTGTATTAGGTTTGACACGTGAAGGCATAAAAGATTTGCTGGGCTTATACATTAGCGAAAATGAAGGTGCCCGCTTTTGGTTAAGTGTTTTAAGCGATCTTCAAAGCCGAGGAATAAAAGATATTTTAATTGCTTGTATTGACAATCTAAAGGGATTTGCTCAAGCTATTGAAAGTATATTTCCGCAAACAGAAGTTCAGCTCTGCGTGGTTCATCAATTGAGAAATTCACTTCGATATGTACCATGGAAGGAGAAGGCATCTGTAATGCAAAGCTTAAAATCAATTTACCAAGCTCCTAATAAAGAAATTGCTGAAAGGGCGTTGAATGAACTTGATTTGCTTTGGGGCGAGAAGTACCCATCGATGGTCAAAAGCTGGCTAAACAACTGGGATAGATTAAGTAATTACTTTAAATATCCATCTGAAATAAGAAGGGTAATTTATACCACAAATATTATTGAGAGCTTCCACAGCCAATTGAGAAAAATCACAAAATCAAAACGTGTTTTTACAAGTGATATGTCCTTAATAAAACTCTTATACATGGCTTATACCAACCTAAAGCGAGGATGGTCAGGAGGCATTGGTGGTTGGAAATTAGCTATGTCGCAATTAATGATTATTTTTGAAGAGCGGATGAATGCTCCATAAATAACTTCTGACACACTTTATTGAACAGACTCATATAACTCGAAAAGAATAAATATATTTTAAACTACCAAAAATATTTCTCATATCCGAGACTGATATTCTCGCTTCCGAGATTCAATTTCCAACCTCCGAGATTAATGTTCTCACCTCCGTAATCCCACTTCCTGCTACCGAAATTGATATTCTTACCTCCGAGATTCGATTTCTTTATTCCGAGATTAAGTTTCTCATTCCCGAGATGCATCCGCTCACTTCCGAGACTCATTTTCTCACCTCCGAGATTCAGTTTCTGACTCCCGAGATGTTATTTCTTATGTCCGAGTCCTTGTTTCTCCTCTCTGAGACACTAATTCTTAAACCAGACAACAATATTATTAAGAAAAATACCCAACACTCAGTCAGGCACATTTGCAAGTCGCACTAGCCAACACACCACCAAAACTTGCAAAAGAGCCTGCCTTTTTTCCGCCCCTATTTCCGCCGACCTTAAAAACTAAATCTTTTAAAAAAACATAGCGAGAATCTGAAAATATTTATATCTTTAAAGTGTATTTCGTTAATTCAAAAGTTCATAAACTCTAAATTATATGGAAATACGCCCAGTTGGTAACACGTGCTTAGTTTCAGGCGGTTTGTAGCATGACTAAATGGAGTAATAGAATAAAAAACACTTTATCTTCGGACTGTTTTTCTGCAAGCTGCCTTCGGCAGCTGCCCGAAAACCAAGCCCGAGGCCGTTACCGTTCATGCTAATAAAAAAAGTAGGACTGTTAAAAAATTTGTGAACAAAAAATGAATATATTTGTAAAATGAATAATACTACACAAGAACCTATTGAAACATATTGCCAAATTGGACTTGGTATCGGTAATTATATAGAATCAAGAAGGTTGTACCCTATTCTAAAATGGGCTGGAGGCAAAGAACAAGAGCTAAAATATATTATTCCCAATCTGCCTGAAAAATTTGAAAATTATTATGAACCATTTGTTGGTGGTGGTGCTGTTTACACTGCATTACAAGCCGAAAAATATTACATAAATGATAAATCTGAAGAACTTATCAGTATTTACCAAAGTATAACAAACGGGGATAGGCAACTTTTCTTTAAAGCCATAGATGAAATAATACATAATTGGGACTTACTAACGACTGTAATTGGAAATAACTCAAGTTTTTTTATTCAGACATACAAGAAGTATTCTCATGACAAGATTGACGACAATAAACTTAAAGACACTCTCTTTGAGTTTATTTTAACTCACTCTGAACAATTCAACGGAATGTTTTCAACTATGTTCAACTTTAACATTGAGAATTTCATTAAAGAGATTAAAATAAACCTTATTCGTAAAATAAAACGAATGAAGGAATTGGAAAAAATTAAGCATCAACT
>CAZELC010000376.1:0-2836 GCA_964512865.1 uncultured Bacteroidales bacterium | reverse complement strand
CCAATTGTACCATCTTATGATATTTATTATAAAACCAAGTCCAATGGATTTCTCATTTCAGCCAAAAAATGGGACAATAGCTATATTCATGAAATTGAAACAACTACAGGATTCAAAGCGGAAATTTCAACAAGCACCAAAATTGACTCATTAAGCTCTGACAATAACTATGAAACAATTTATAAACAGCTAAAAAGTATTAGTGGTGAAACCATTGCAACCTTAAAGTTTTACCGTGAAAGAACTTACACCACTCAGATAAATTACTTAAACTTGCTGGCTATCTCAAGCCTCATAATGCTTATTATATCATTGGTGATTTTCTTTTTACTTGTAAACAGGTGGATTAACAAACCGATGAAAAATATCACCAAGAGTCTTAAAACCGGCGAAGATAAATATATTGAAAGCTTAAAAAATAAAAAAACCGAATTTGGTGAAATAGCCAGACTGATAAATAAATTCAACGAGCAAAAGGAACATTTGGTTAAAGAAGTTAAAAAAAGAACTGAAGCAAATGAAAAATTTGAAGCTTTACTTAAAGCTCAACCTGATATTATTTTTATCATTAATAATAAAGGATATTTCAGTGAATATTATTCATCAACAGATAATTATTTATTCAAAAACAAGGAAGATATTATCGGAAAAGCTTTATACGAAGTATATCCCGAAAATTTCTCAAAATTGTTATTATCAAAACTTGATGAAATAATAAATAACAAAACTATTTATTCATTTGAATACGAGTTGCCTTCTGAAAAAGGAATTTTGAATTTTGAGGCAAGATTAGTAGCAATAGATGACACCAATATACTTTCGGTAGTGCGCGATATTACTGATCTAAAGAAAGTAGAAACGGAACTGGTAATTGCAAGAAATAAAGCTCAGGAATCTGACAGATTAAAATCAGCATTTTTGGCTAATATGTCGCATGAAATCAGAACACCAATGCATGCAATTTTAGGATTTTCGAAATTACTTGAAGATAGATCGATATCAAATGAAGAAAAATCAGGTTTCATAAATATAATAAACAAAAGCGGAGAAGAACTTCTTACTTTAATTAACGATATAATTGATATTTCAAAAATAGAAAGTAATTTGCTTGAACTTAGCAGATCATCTTTTAATCTTAACAATCTGATGGAGCAACTTCTTATTAAGTTCGAAAGCGAAAAAATACGATTAAACAAGAAAGAAGTGGTTCTTAAATTGGAAAAGTTCTTCGAGAACCGGTTTGCTAATATTATTTGTGATAATGTTAGACTTGCTCAAGTTCTGAATAATTTAATTGGAAATGCACTTAAGTTTACGGATAAAGGTCATATAAGATTTGGCTATCGTGTTGATGGTGATTTTTTGCTTTTCTTTGTTGAAGATACAGGTAAAGGCATTTCAAAGTGCAATCATGACTTGATTTTTGAACGTTTCAGGCAGGAAGATGAATCAAATGAAAGAAATTTTGGTGGCGCCGGACTTGGATTGTCAATCTGTAAAGGCATTGTTGAACTAATGGGTGGGAAAATCTGGATGGAATCTATTGAAGGAAATGGTTCGACATTTTATTTTACTTTGCCGGCTTCAATTCTTGTTAAATCAGAAGAAAATGAAGTTACAATGGTTCAAGAAAAAGATTTTTATGATTTCACTGGTAAAACAATAATAATTGCAGAAGATATTATTGAAAACTTCGAACTCATTAAAATATTACTAAGAAAAACCAATGCAAATCTGATTCATGCTGAAAACGGCGCAGATGCAATTCAAAAATTCAAATCTGCCGAAAAAACCGACCTTATTCTTATGGATATTAGGATGCCGGTTATGAATGGTTATGATGCCACAAAAGAGCTAAAGAAGATTAACCCCAATTTACCAATAATTGCACTTACTGCGCATGCTTTCAGTGAAGAAAAAACCAAATGTCTTAATGCCGGGTGCGATGATTTTATTTCTAAACCTATTGACGAGAAAAGTCTATTACTAATTATTGAAAAATTTCTGAAAACCAGAAGCTGATTTAAATATTTCTCCTTCTGTGACGTTTCATAAGAGTAATTTGTTGTTGATAACAAAACCTAAATACCAATTCAATTTTATGAATAGAAGTCCGTGGATACATAGAAAAGCTTTAATTTCATGTTCTATTATTATATTACTCTATTGTTCATGCAATTATTCACTTAAAACCACAAAAACAATGCTTCAGAAAGCAAAGGATGAAATTTATGATATTGCAATTGTTCCCGGTATTCCTCTTGAAAACGGGAAATGGAACGAAGTAATGAAACACCGAATATGCTGGTCGAAATATTTATTTGAAAAAGGAATAATTAAAAATGTAATGTATTCAGGTTCGGCTGTTTACACTCCATATACCGAAGGAGAAGTAATGGCTATGTATGCTGTTGCCATTGGAATTCCTTCTGAACATGTATTTTCTGAGACAAAAGCAGAACATAGTACAGAGAATGCATTTTATTCTTTTAAAAAAGCTAAAAAGCTTGGTTTTAACAAAATAGCTTTTGCGTCAGATGCATTTCAGGTAAAGATGTTAAGCTCGTTTATAAGAAAAAAACTAAGCCCTGATATTGGGTTACTGCCTGTTGTGAGTGACACACTTGCTGAATTTGAAGCTAAAATAATTGATCCTGTTATTGATTTTCAGAAAGCTTTTGTAAAGGACTTCGTTCCTCTTCCTGAAAGACAGGGAACACTAAAAAGATTTCTGGGGACAATGGGACAGAATATTGACCATGATGCATACAAATAAACTATATTAACCCGTTGTGCTATTAACATGCGAGAGCAAATTTAAGATGATTAATTGGTT